>JAEZUI010000059.1 GCA_023421115.1 Bacillota bacterium
CGATATCTGCAGAAGTTTGTTGAGACTCAGATAGGTAAAATGATCATTAAAGGTACGTTATCAGACCGCATGGAAATTAAAATTGATTCTGAGGCTGAGAAGTTAACCATTGATGCAGTATAAATAATTAGATTTACAAACAAAGAAAAGCCCTATTTCAAAAGAATATCCAAATTATAAAAGTTACAACACCTAAACCATACAAAAACCAAATTACGCCTAGAACCGGTTTTACTGTCAAATGACGTAATTACTTGACCTGAGTATTAGAATCTGTTGCCGAAAGCTTGATAATCTGAAGCAAAAATGCCACGGATGGCATTTTTAGCGTCTCGGGACAGGATGTCCCATAGACGCGTGCGAAGATTATCAAGCTGAGGCTTACAGATTCTATGCGAAGGTCATGGAATGGAGTCATTTGACAGTAAAACAGTAGGTGTTCTCCCTTAATTCGGCTCGATAAAACCACATCTCTCAAATCCACCTTTTAGAAAACCATGAGCTAACCGAGTTTTATCTGCCCCGTAAATAGATACATTCTCTTAGCCTTAGAAATAAAGTTCACAATTAATTTTAAGCCCCCCATTGTGACTTCGATATATTGACGATAGGTAACCCAAGGTGTATAATTCTGCTTAAAATCGCTAAAGGATATGAGAAATTAATGGAACAATTATTTTACAAGCTTGATTTCCCTCATAAATGCAATGATGGCTCAGTAGTTATTAACGGCGATTGCATTACTATCTTGCCGAATATAAAAGATAAATCAGTGGATTTGATATTTGCAGATCCACCATACAATTTAGGAAAAGACTATGGGAATGGCAGTGATAACTGGGAAAATAAGAGTGAGTATTTAAATTGGTGCTATTCTTGGATAGATGAGTGTTTCAGAGTTCTAAAGGACAGTGGTACTATTTATCTAATGAATTCAACCCAAAACATTTCATATATAGACATTTATATTCGTGAAAAATATAACGTCATAAACAATATTGTCTGGTATTATGACAGTTCCGGAGTACAATCAAAACATAGGTATGGTTCACTATACGAACCGATAATTATGGCAAACAAATCGGCAAAGTCAGTATACACTTTTAATGGTAGCGATATAATGGTGGAAGCAAAGACCGGCGCTGTCAGAAAGCTTATTGATTACAGAAAATCACCTCCCCAGCCTTATAATTGCAGGAAAGTTCCGGGAAATGTATGGGAATTTCCACGTGTACGTTACAGAATGAGTGAATATGAGAAGCATCCTTCACAAAAACCGGAAGCACTATTAGAAAGAATTATTAGAGCTTCAAGTAATTTAGGAGATATTGTGCTTGATCCTTTTTCTGGAACGTTTACAACTTCTGTGGTGGCAAAAAAGCTTGGACGAAAGGCTATTGGCATAGAGTTAAGTGAGAGCTATTATAAAATTGGTCTTAGGCGTGTACTAGGTTTAAGTGAAAATTAGCTATGCTGAGAATAAATTTCAATTCTTATAGAGAAGGAGCAATTTCAATGGATTTGGTTTCTATAGTAAAGGCTTCAAAATATGATAAAACAATAGTTCGCCAGGCATTAGAGAAAACTTTTGAGAATTTAGGCGGTGTCGAAAAATTTATTAGGCCGGGTATGAAGGTTGCACTTAAAGCAAACCTAGTTATGAAGAAAAGGCCTGAAGAAGCTGCAACTACTCATCCTGTCTTTACTGGGGAACTTGCACATATAATAAAAAGTGCTGGGGCTGAGGTGCTGATTATTGATAGTCCCGGTGGACCATATACCCGTTCAAGGCTAGAGGATATATATATGGGCACTGGCATGAAAGAAGTGGCAGAGGAAACTGGAGCACAGCTTAATTTCGACACTTCCGAAGTTGAGGTTCAGAATGCTGAGGGTAAATTCATTAAAAAGCTTAAAATACTAAAACCGCTAGCAGAGGCCGATCTTGTAATTAACCTCCCAAAGCTTAAGACACATGGACAAATGGTTTATACCGGGGCGGTAAAGAATATGTTTGGCGCCATAGCAGGAATATCAAAGGTAGAGTATCACTTTAACATGAAGGAATATGACAGCTTTGCAGAGACCTTGATAGATATTTTCCTTAGTACTAAGCCGGCTTTGAGTATCATGGACGCAATAATTGGTATGGAAGGTGCAGGGCCTTCAGCTGGCGTGCCAAAAGAAATAGGAGTTATACTTGCTTCGGAGAATGCTTTTAACTTAGATATGACTGCCGTAAATATTATAAACATTGATCCTAAAAGAGTTCCAGTGATCAAGAATTCAATTGACCGGGGATTATGCCCTGACAGTTTTGATAAGATTAAATTAGTTGGAGTACCGGTAGATAGTGTTAAGATCAAAGACTTTGATGTTCCTGCTCTAGAAGGACTTAAAGAAATCAGATTTGTAGAAAATGAATTTCTCAAGTCACTTACTGGAATTATACTTCCGAAACCTGTGTTCTTAGCGAATAAATGTATTGGGTGCGGTGATTGCGTGAGAAGTTGTCCTCCTAAGGCTATCGAAATGAAAAACAAAAAGCCTAAAGTTAAACTTTCTAAATGTATAAGGTGCTTTTGCTGTCAAGAATTATGTCCTGCAAAGGCTATTGATATAAAAAGAAACAAGGTAATAGATAAGTTAGTAAAATCAGGCGCATCTTTAATTATGGATATAAAAGGAAGAGGTAAGTGACGAAAATTTCAAAGTCAAGGAGAAATCTCGAATTCTCTATGTGCCTTAATTATATTCCATTAATAAACATTAAAAAAAATACAAAATACTATTGACTTTTCATTGATGCATCTGCTACAATGTTAAAGCGTGCTAGGGATGATACTCATAGCACCGCAAATAAATATGGCGGCGTGGCTCAGTTGGCTAGAGCATGCGGTTCATACCCGCAGGGTCGTTGGTTCAAGTCCGACCGCCGCTACCATTATTTGGCCCATTGGTCAAGCGGTTAAGACACCGCCCTTTCACGGCGGCTACAGGGGTTCGAATCCCCTATGGGTCACCATAAAATTTGGGCGCTTAGCTCAGCTGGGAGAGCACCTGCCTTACAAGCAGGGGGTCATAGGTTCGAGCCCTATAGTGCCCACCAAAAGAAGAAACTATACACAAGATGTATAGTTTCTTCTTTTATGTATATGGTTTCCTTGGAGTATAGTACAGTACCTAATACCTAAATTAAATAAAGCGTTTCAGTTTGTATTGTATGTGATGTCTTCTACGAGAATTTAGGATAAAACACTTAGAATTTATAAAATTCCATAATTAAAAAAACTACAACAATAAAACAGAGAAAAAATAAACCTACATTAAGGCATTAACTTGTTTTAGTGTCAAATGACGCAATTACTTGACCTGAGCATTAGAATCTGTTGCCGAAGGCTTGATAATTTGAAGCAAAAATGCCACGGATGGCATTTTTAGCGTCTCGGGACAGGATGTCCCATAGACGCGGCGAAAATTATCAAGCCGAGGCTACAGATTCTATGCGAAGGTCGTAATGGAGTCGTTTGACACTAAAACAATAGGCACTCCCCCCCTTAATCCAGGCTCCAAAATCACAGCACAACCAATTTGGACAGCCACTCAAGTTTTTTAACTCATGAGCAAATCAAATTATTTCTTAATCCCTCTAATAGCTTTGAACAAAAAAAGTTATTGACTAAAGTCTACAAAATCCCCACCCATATTCAAGATTTCAAACTTTAATTAAAAATTCGAGCACGCTTATCTAAGTTGTTTTTTACATAGCCCAAAGTTATGTTTTGTGGATAAGTGTCAGAATAATTTTAGTTTTCCACAACCGAATTTGACAAATAATTATTGCCATATACCCTATAATCAGTCGTGCAAGCAAAATTAAAATTTATACAGGAGGTCACAAAAGATGAAAACACAAGCTATCCCATACCCAAAATTAGGTGATGTAGGAAAGGTGTATGAAAGAACAAAAGAGGGGTTAATGTTAAATGTTCCAATTTCGAAAAGCAGTGTAATTATACTTCTGATTAGTTTTATGTTAGGAAGAATATCTCTTTTTCAAGGGTTTATGCCCTTTGGAATTGCTTTTTTCATTGCAGCATCAAGTACAAGGATAAGCAGAATTTTGATGGCCCTTGCAGTTTCTATAGGCATGATTACAGGCGGTGGTTTTGAGCAGGTTTATATAACAATTACTTCAATAATAATATTTAGTGCTTTAGAAATGTTGTTTGCAAATACAAAATCGAAGAACGGATTAAAGATTTCGATAATTGCCTTTGTAAGTGTGATTATACCTCAAATGGTTATGGTCTTTTTTCAAGGCTTTCTACTATATGATACATTAAAAAGCATATGCTATTCAAGTCTGGTTTTTGCTTTAGTATTTATATTTAAGAATTCAATATCGCTAATTGAGGGATCAAAAAAGCGGAACGTTTTTTCAAATGAAGAAATGATAAGTATTGCAATGCTTATGACCTTAACCTTAGCAGGTATAGGCAATGTTCAGCTGGCGGGGATAAATCTCATAAACGTTATGGGCATTTTGGCGATTCTATTATTTAGTATGAGTGCAGGCCCAGGAGTAGGAGCGGCAGTAGGTGTCATAGTTGGATTGGTAGTAAATATGACTAATCCTGGTGCGCCAATGGTGATTGCATCTTATGCGTTTTGCGGTTTACTCTGTGGAGTGTTTAAAAATTTGGGAAAGGCTGGCGCGTGTCTTGGCTTTATTGCGGCAAATGCCTTGTTAACATTGTACTTAAACGGTTCGACAGAGGTCCTTATTTATATAAAGGATATTTTGGTAGCAGTGCTAATAGTTATGCTCATTCCTAAAAAATTTATGGAAAACGCCTTAGGATACTTTACAGTGGCTACTGTTGGTATGAGAGATAAGTCAGGGTATAGTACAAGAATTAAAGAGCTGACTATAGATAGGCTTAATAAGTTTTCAAAGGCTTTTGGGGAATTATCAAAAACCTTCAGTGAAATATCCGAGACCTCTACAGCAACAAGCAAACAAGACATTACTTCGCTTTTTGACAGGGTTGCAGATAAGGTTTGCAAAGATTGCAGCCTTTGCATGCATTGCTGGGATAGGAATTTCTACAATACCTATCAGGTGATGTTTAAAATTGTGGAAAAACTTGATGATAAAGGTTACATAAATGAAGAGGATATCCCGGACTATTTCATGGATAGGTGCGAGAGAATAAGCGACTTTGTAAGACAGGTTAATAATGTATATGAGCTTTTTAAAGTAAATCTTGTTTGGAAGAACAGGGTTGGAGAGAGTAGAGGCCTTATGTCGCAACAGTTGGATGGACTTTCAAAAGTAATTGCAAACCTTGCAAACGAGATTGATTATGATGTGAAATTCAAAGGTGAAATGGAGGATCAATTGTTGGTAGAACTCGATAAAGCTGGAGTTAAGGCAAATGATGCAGTGATATTTCAAAATAAATGGGGTAAAAATGAAGTGACAATTTTTCATAAAGGATGTGGTGGAATAAGAAACTGCATAAATAATATTGAAAAAGTAACCACGGGAGTCATAGGCAGGAAAATGATAAAGGAAAGTAGTGAATGTGTTCAAAATCACAAAACAGGTATCTGTACCTTAAAGCTTGTTGAAGAAGAGACCTTCAGGGTGACCACCGGAGTTGCAAAACTTGGGAAATATGAAGCAAGCGTGTCTGGAGATAATTATACCTTTATGAATACTGGAGATGGTAAATACATTGTGGCACTTAGTGATGGAATGGGATCAGGACAGAAGGCGGATTGTCAAAGCAGAGCGGCAATAAGCTTACTTGAGCAATTTATGGAGACTGGTTTTGATAAGGATACGGCCATTAAGCTTATAAACTCAATACTTGTTTTAAAATCCGATGATGACTCCTTTGCAACCATAGACTTGTCTGCCATCGACTTGTATGACGGGAAGGTAGAGTTTGTTAAAATAGGAGCAGTTTCTACATATATAAAAAGACCAGAGAGGGTGGAAACGGTAAAAACTGTTTCGCTACCGGCAGGAATTTTAAGTGATATTGAAACGGAGATGATATGCAAAAATGTAAACAGTGGAGATTTCATAATAATGGTAAGCGATGGGATCATAGATTCTTTCAAATCGGATGAGGGAGGAGAAAAATCACTTGTGAACTATATTGAGGAAATAGAAAATGTCAATCCTCAAGGAATAGCAGATATTATATTAAATAAAGCATATTCCAACAGTGGAAACAAGGCAAAAGATGACATGACAGTATTGGTAGCAAAGGTCTGGAAGAAAATTGGATAAGAATATGTATAATTATAGGCAAAATGCCGCAAACTATCTCCGAATATATCTTTTGGAGGAAATTTATGGTTTGTGATGATACTAAGCGTGTTGTAATAATTAAGAACATTTCTTCAAATATTGTTGAGGAAGCGATACTTGTTTTGAGAGATAAAAAATCTAATACAAATAAAAATAAAAATATGATAATTACATCCTCAAATAGCTCTAGAAAAGCTAATAGTTACTTGCTTCGCGAAGCTGAAGACATAATCAACAATTTTGCAAAGGAAAGAGATATAAAAGGTGGTTTTGTTCATGAATTGAACTTAAGGCCGTTTAATCCAAACAAGAAGCTGATAAATACATTTATAAACCTTGCCCTTGTTGCATGTATTGCTCTTTTAATATTTATTGTTGCAAAAATCTTTTAGGTATGTAATTATTAGCTTAATATTATTTCATTGATTTTACAGTTGTTTAGTTGTATTATTAATAGTAAATAATTAAGGGTGCAAAGAAATAACAAGCTTTTAACTAAATGCTTTTTTAGCATAATAAATTTTGTTTTTAAAACTGTTAAAGCTGCATATTGGCTGTTCTAAGTTCCGCAAATTTCTAGAAGTAATTTCTGTATCTGGCTATTGATAAAGCTTGTTATTAATCTAAAATCCTAAGGAGAATTTTTGTGGAGAGACCAACTTTTTTAGATATATTGCTTTTTCCAAAGGCTTATTTTGCAAAGATAACGGATAAGCTTCCAACTTTATTTTTAGGTATTGTATTTGTGGGTTTGTCGGATGCTGTGTTCCTACTTTTAAATCGTATTCCGGTAATTTTTTGCAATAAAACGCTTAATGTATTGATATTTAACTCTACCCTGGCACTTTGTATTGCTGTATTATTAGGGCTTATAGATATTGTTTTCTTTTCGATTCCTTTATTTGATTTGTTCAAATTTTTTAGGGTGAAAGAAAGAGTAAAGAACATAAACGGCCAGTTGGTTAAGTTGATGAAAGTCTACATATCTGCACATTTTATTATTGTCCCTGTACAGGCTTTTTTTGTAGCTACCGTCCGATTGTCTGAATGGGCAGGTATGACTTCGGGTTTCAGTATAACGATGGCGTTAATTGAGTTTATGTTGATGCCTATTTGGTTGGCAGCAATAGTAGCTAGAGGGATAAACACAATCTATGATTTTGATGACAGATTAAAAGGTATGATATTTGTAATTGTTTATGGTTGGTATCTTTTGTTGTCATATGCACTGAGTTTTACTATTGGTAATTGGATTCCACTGCTTTTTAAATAAATTATTTTCTGGTTTTTTTCATATATGTGTCAGTTGCCAATTTGAGAATATTGGATTATAATGTTATGGTGGTAGGCTTAAGTCCCGGTGGCCTAATGGATAAGGTAGTGGATTCCGGTTCCACTGATACGGGTTCGATTCCTGTCCGGGACGCCAAATTTATGAACACCAGCAATCATAAGATTGCCGGTGTTTATTTTTTACCCTTTATTCCTTACAAACCGCTAGTACTAATGTGTTGTGAAAAAACTAACACTCGACATTGCAGCCGAGACATGGTAAAATATAATTAGGGAAAAAAATACATAACAATCTTTAATTTCTATATACTATGTATAATGACTTAGTATCACAACTGTTCCTATTTTTTAGATAATCATACAGCGATTGGTACAATTATCTCTGAAGTACACATACAATTATTGCGGTATAAAGTTTAAACCCAAAGGGGGGGTAATTATGGGGACTTATCAGGAACGTTTAACCCAAAAAACCAATAATGCTACTTTATGTACTGCATCTATAAGTTCTGACATGATTAGATGGAGAGATGTTGAAGTGGATGATATCTCGACATCGGGGCTTACTTTTTATACAGATAAAGCATATAAAGTAGGACAGTTACTCAGTTTTGACTTAAAGGTGTACAGTATGCTTACTCAATTTGACATTCCGCTTGAGGGACAGATTGTTGAAGAAAAAAAATCTGCTGTTGATGGTTTTTGCTACATTGTAAAATATGAGAAGATTGAAAAGCATGTAAAAATACAGTTAGATGAAATTTTTAAATCTAATATAGCTGCTAAAGCGACTTCTGAAGTTGCTACAGGGGATGGGATCTACTCATTCATATTGAATCCGAGAAATAAAGCTGTAAAGGTATGATGGCTCTGTGATTTTTTTGTAATGGTCTTAAAAGATTATAAAAAATCTTTTTTTTTACCTATTTTTTTTCGATAAAATTTCTATATTAGAATACTTAGGAAAGTAAATTCATCTATTTGATCTATTTGTATAATTCGATAATTTCCTATATATTTTCATATGCTTTTAATGAAAATGAAGCATATTTAGCGGGTTTTACATATTAAGAGGGTTTTACATATTAAGAGGTAAAAGTTGCCTATTGGAAACATTATAGAAATATAAAAATTTCCCTGAAGCTTTGTTGATATGAAAAATGACCTGTTTCACAGTTGGAATAATCTGGTGAGATCTTAGAATATGCACCCATTATTTTATGAAGCTATGGTAAAATAATTATTATTTTGTTAAAATGTATGAGCTGTGATAAGGTTATATCTTTTCAAAGAGTGCCCTGAATTTCTCAATATAAAGTTATAAAAATACAAGCTTTTTGAAAAGACTATTATTAGGGGAGGAGAATTATGAAGATTGGCAACGTGTTGTTAGAGAATAATGTTTTTTTAGCACCTATGGCAGGTGTTACCGATATGCCCTTTCGAATTTTATGCAAAGAGCAGGGTTGTGGGCTATTATATACAGAGATGATTAGTGCGAAAGGCATTTATTACAATGATATAAAAAGTTTTAAATTGACGCAAATTGACCCTGTTGAAGAACCCACTGCATTGCAAATATTTGGAGCTGAACCGGATATTATGGCAAGAGTTGCCGAAAGATTAAGTCAGCTAAATACTGCTATTATAGATATAAATATGGGTTGCCCTACTCCTAAAATAACTAAAAACGGTGAAGGAAGCGCTCTGATGAGAAATCCTGAACTAGTTGGGAAAATTGTTAAAGAAGTATCTAAAGCATCAAGTAAGCCTGTAACTGTTAAGATTCGTAAGGGCTGGGACGATAATAGCGTTAACGCAGTTGAAATTGCAAAGATAGCAGAAGATAATGGTGCGGCAGCTATAACGGTTCATGGTAGGACAAGAGAGCAGTTTTATTCCGGTAAAGCTGATTGGGAAACAATTAAAAATGTAAAAAAAGCTGTGTCCATTCCCGTTATTGGTAATGGTGATATTTTCAATGAGGAAGATGCGAGAAAAATGCTTGAGGATACCGGTTGTGATGCTTTGATGGTGGGCCGTGGAGCACAAGGGAATCCTTGGATATTTGAAAAGATTATAAAATACCTAAAATTTAATGTGAAATTATCCGATATATCATGTAAAGATAGAATTGAAATGATAAAAAGGCACATGCAAATGCTCGTTAATATTAAAGGAGAGATTTCGGGAATTAGGGAGATGAGAAAGCATATTGCATGGTATGTCAAGGGAATGAGGAACTCAGCTGCACTTAAAGAAAAAGTATTTCACGCAGTTTCCGAGGGGGAAGTTTTAAATTTACTTGATGAATACTTAAGCAATATAAATACTGTAGATTAGCAATATATATATTTAGGTCATTTCAAAAAGCAACCTATCATAAGCATCTTACATAAACCCAAATTTTTATGTAAAATACTAACGGAGTTCAATATAAAATATTGATTTTAATACATCAGAATGGTAATATAGATACTATAGAAAGTTAATATGGTGTCATCGTTTTATAAATAATACTTAAGGAGTAGATAAAATGGTAACTTTCCCTTTCATTAAAAACAGCCTTATAAGTATTGATATAGGTTTTAGGAACATAAAAATCGTTGAAGTTGATTTGGGAAAAAACAGTGAGATATTTATCAAAAATTTCGGAATAGCTTCTACGCCAAAAGGATCTATAAAGAATGGTGCCATTAAAGACGTTAAAAGCGTTACTAGCGAAATTAAAAAAGTAATGAATGAAATTAACGTCAAAGCAAAGAACGCAAAGATTGTTATGTCAGGTACTAATATTATTTCTCGAATTTTTTTGATAGATAAGATTCCAGGAGAAGACTTGGCTGTAGCAGTTAGGAATACTATTTCCCAAAATATGCCCATTGACATGGATGCCCATCAGATAGATTACAAAGTCCTTCAGGAACTTAGAGAAGATGGAACTTCTAAATTGAAGGTTTTTGTGACAGCAGTTTTGAAGAGTATTATTCAAAGTTATATAGATATATTGATAGAGCTCGGTTTGAAGCCTATATCGGTGGATATACCGGCAAACAGTACTGCTAAATTTTTTAATAGAGATATAATGGTAACTGAAAGTGAAACTTGGTTTAAGAAAAAGAAGTACGGTAAGTTGAGTCAAAATACCTTTGCGGTTATAGATTTTGGTTCAGAGACAACTATAGTAAATATACTGCGGGACAGGGTTCTTGAGTTTAACAAGGTTATACTCAGAGGAAGTAGTAATCTTGACGATGCGATTGCTGCAAGGATGGGTAAAAAGCTTGATGAATCTGAGCGGCTTAAGAAAATGTACGGTATGGAACTTCCGGAAACTAATGTTAGTGAAGAGCAGGAAATGATATATCAGAGCATTAAAGGTGTAGTTGACGATATTGCAAAGCAGATTTTCCAATGCTTTGAGTTTTATGAAAAAAGGTGTTATGGTGATAAGGTAGGTAAAATCTATATTATAGGCGGAGGTTCTTTGCTTAAAGGACTGAAAGAATATATGGAGGATGTATTTACAGTACCGATTTATCCTGTTAGCCTTCTAAGTATTGAAGGAATCGAAATAAACCAAGGTTTAGATGGTGAGAGATTAAATTACCTGATAAACTCAGTAGGAATAACTTTATAATGTGTAGGCGAATAAAAAACGACACATTTAGGTGTCGTTTTTTGCGTGTATCTATGTAAATAACTATAACAACTATAAATAAGGAGAATTTTTATGCACGATGTTTCAAAAGATCATATAAATAGTCTTGTAGGAAAAGCACCAAGTGTATCTCAGGTTGAGATGACCGAATTGGTTTTGCCAAATGACACCAACCTATTAGGAAATCTTCTTGGGGGCAGATTGATGCACTGGATTGACATAGCAGGTGCAATGGCAGCTTCAAGGCATGCAGAACGTATTGTGGCAACCGTTGCATTAGATAGTCTTGATTTCAGACATCCTGTACGAATGGGAGAATTGGTTATTTTAAAAGCAAAAATCACATGGACAGGTAGGACTTCCATGGAAGTAAGTGTTAATGTATTTGCGGAGAATATAAAGTCGGGTAAAACTATATTGACTAATAAGGCATATATAACTTTTGTTGCTTTAGATGAAGGTGGGAAGCCGTCACAAGTGCCACCTATTATACCTGAAACTGAAGAGGAGAAGATTAACTTTTCTCAAGGAGAAGTGAGGCGTCAGGAAAGACTAAAGAGAAAAAATATGGAAGAAAACACTGATGGGAATACTGTTACCCCGTAGCAATTTTTACACAGCAAAATAATGCGCATCTGTTTGGAAACTTTAAGTGACGGTCTTTGTGACCTTAAATGTTGTATAGGTTATTTTTTGAAAGGGCATATAAGAAAAAGGGGGCAGGATGCCCCCTTTTATAGAATATTAATTAAATAACTCTTTTCGCCCCCAGATATCTTTGTGAATAATATGTTGAGCTCAAATTTGATATGGTAATTTTACCAGCACCAGAACTTGCGTGAATGAACTGATTGTTTCCGATATAAATTCCAACATGAGAGGGACCGGTTTTATATGTGGTAAAAAACACAAGATCGCCCCTTTTTAGTTGTGATTTTGATACCCAATACCCCGAATTATATTGGGTGCTTGCTGTACGTGGTATAATGATATCATTTTTAAGCATAACATAATGAGTAAACCCTGAACAGTCAAATCCTGAAGGTGATGTTCCGCCCCATACGTAAGGTACACCATAATAGCTTTTTGCTTTCAATATCACCAAGTCTTCTTTTATATGTCTTGATGTTGTAGGTCCTACAATTCCGTCAATTCCGATGTTTTTATCTCTTTGATAGTTGACAACCGCCTGGTAGGTCAGACTACCAAAGTACCCTGTGGAATTGGCGTACAAATAACCGAGAACTCTTAAATCATCTTGAAGATTATATACTTCTCCTGTTCTCATACCCTGCCTTAATATTATTCGTTCTGAATAGTAGTCTGCATAGGCTGTGTTTACAAACATAAAGGCAGATATAAGTACAGACATAATTGCAGTTGCTAAAAAAACTGTTATTTTCTTTTTCATTAAAATTCTCCTCTCTAAGCCTACGAGGTTAGTTGACGGGTTAGGAGAGAGCGGATTTCCCCCACGTTTTTAAACAATTATCTTTTTATATTAAAAACAGTTTAACCCCAAAAATTGATCCCCCGTTCCTTTTCCTATTAAGGACTAGGCTCTCTAGTATATTTACTTTGCAAATAAATAGCTCTAAGGGTATTAACCTGTTTTTATTGCCTTTAATAAGAGGCAAAATAAAAACAGCTGCTTAAATTATTCATATCAGCTATTTTTATGCAAAGTATGTATTGATGACGTTTCCCCATTATAAGTGACAGAGCCTTACGAATCAACCTGTAATATATACCATGGAAATTATGGACAGACTTTCTTGAAAAGAAAGTAAACGAATCGACTTATCTTTTGCTTCGTTAACATTCTCTAAAGCCTCTGCGCAATGTCCTTTCCATAATCTGGCGAGTGAAAATTAAATGTACCCGTCCGGTTATTTTTTTGGAATAACCTAAATATTAATAAGGGGGACAATTTTTTTTAGGAGAAAACAGATGGGGAAAAAGTCATTTGTAGGAAGCGCAATAGTTTTAATGATTGCAGGTTTTGTGGTAAAAATATTAGGTTTTGTATATAGAATATATCTTTCAAACCTTATCGGAGCAGAAGGAATGGGGCTTTTTCAGCTGATTTCACCCATATACTCCCTGGTCATTCTTACTTTAACCTCAGGTATATCAATTGCTGTTTCAAAAATGGTTGCTGAGCAAATGGCAAAAAATCATTCGGTAAATTTAAAACGTATTACTTCATGTGCATTATTTATAGTAATTTTATCAGGAATAGCTGTTTCGGTTCTTATGTTTGTATTTATTGACCCCATTGTAAATGTTATCTTAAAAGACTCGAGAACATATTATGCAATGCTTCTTATGATTCCATGTATACCAGTTGTGGCTGCAGCTTCTGCATTAAAGGGTTATTTTTACGGTATACAGGATGTAGTACCAACAGCATTTTCACAAATAGCTGAACAGGTGGTAAGAATAACACTTGTCATAACTATGGCAGGATATTTCTTAAATATTGGTTTGGAATACGCATGCGCACTGGCAACCCTAGGTATGGCCGTTGGTGAAATATCCAACCTAGGGGTACTTTTGGCAGTATATAAGCTGAAGAAAAATAAAGATTGCAACACCAACCAAAGAGGGTTTATGAGGAAAAGGTATATAGTACGAGATTTAGTGAAGGTATCTACTCCTATTTCATTCAACAGATTGATAACATCAATAATGGCAGCGATAGAAATGATTTTGATACCTAGAATGCTATTAGCTGGAGGGTTAAATTACCAAAGCAGCATGGAGGAGTTTGGAAAACTTATGGGAATGGCAATGCCCCTGGTTTTTTTCCCTTCATTGGTAACTTCATCTTTGGCTACCACTCTTGTACCCGCAATTTCAGAGGCTATGTCAATTAAAAGCTATAGAACCGTAAATTACAGAATGTCGATGTCAATTCAATTGAGCGCAATTCTCGGATTCATATTTACAGCTATATTTATAGTTTTCCCTAATGAGATAGGTGATATGCTTTATAGAAAGGAAAATATAGGTGAAGTATTGTATTTATTATCTTTTACCAGTGTATTTATCTATCTTCAGCAAACACTACTCGGAATAATGAATGGTCTTGGAAAACAAGGCATTTCTTTGAGAAATTCAATGGTAGGATATGTTATAAGAATCGCTTTTGTTATATACTTGATTCCGGTATATGGGATTAAAGGTTATATTATGGGAATGGTTGTGAGTTCTGCCGTTGTTTGTGCTCTAAACTTAGGGACGGTAGTAAAGACTACGGGTATGGTTCTAGATATAAGAAATTGGCTGATTAAACCCGGAATTATAGGAGTAATAATGTTCGCTATAGGTAGATATGTTTATTACTTTTTCACAATATTTAAATTAAGTACGGTACTAACAATTCTTATGGCGGTATTTGGTAATGTTCTTATAGCTTTCATATTGCTGTTTGTATTTGGTGTGCTCGATAAAAAAGAGATGATAAAGCTTATTGGTATTAGAAATTAGCAATGTCAAAAGACACTATAGTATTTGGCATGCACACTTAGATTATGCATTTCATAAGCTAATTAGGAACGATTAAAATATAAGTTACAACTCTGGGATAACGAAAAAACTTGATTTTATAATGTTTTCACAATATGAGAATAGGAAGTTATTTTTTCGTTATCCCTTAGCATAGAAATCTTTTGAAAATTTGAAATAACAGTAGATAAATAATATTAATCGATATTAATGGTCAAAGATGGTCAAAATCAAATTTTGAAATTTGGCATATGGATATGGTATAAATATATTGTAAGGTCAAAGAAAGTCAAAGTTTAAAACAAAATTGATGGAGGTGTTTTATATGTTTGGACTTACGCTATATAATAGAAAAAATAATGGTATTTCGACAAGAGGAGATGTTTGGGATGTTAGCAGAAGTATTTTTGAAGATTTTTTCAATGACTCGTTTTTTAAAGGAACGTTTCTTCCGACAACCGAAATTAGAGCCGATATTCGTGAGAACGAAAAGGAATATGTATTAGATATCGAGATGCCTGGAATTAAAAAGGAAGATATAAAACTTGATTTAAGAGATGATGTTCTTACAGTTTCCGTTGACCGTAATGAGGAAGTAAATGAGGAAAAAGGAAACTATATAAGAAAAGAACGTAGATATGGATCTTTAAGTAGAAGCTTCTATGTTGAGAATATCAAGCATGAGGACGTAAAAGCTAAGTATACAGATGGTATTCTAACGGTTACACTTCCTAAAGAAAAGGAAAATAGAAATAATACACATAAAATTGATATTCAATAAAGCAATTTTTATATAATACTTATGTAACATAAACTTAACATTTTTCGAAGTTTGGATGGAGCTTAAAATTCATCTAAGCTTCGAATTTTTATTTTGTGTATATTTATATTTTTGTAATACTTTCCGAATTTTTGAATATATATAGTGTGCACTAATTTTTAAGGCAATGTTAAATTTTAATTACATGTATTGAGAATAATGGGAATTTATAGTACAATATTTTTATATCACTATTATTTGGGGGAGTATAGTTTGAGAGGAGGGTTATGAATGAATAATTTCACACAGAAGTTAAAAATGGAGATTGTTGAGAAAAACTCACTACTTAATTCCTTCGACCTAAACTATGACTCTAACAGGGAACGTGCAGAAAGTGTCAAAGTTCAGTTGGATAGCCTTCTTTATCAGTATTATAAGACACTTAGATACGCTGATGAGGAAGTGTAGAAAAAGGAGAGTTTGCATCATAGTAGACATAGGAGAGTGTAGGATGCACAAAAATATTTACATCAGACTAAGGGCCGGAAAGAACATATTGTTCTGCCGGCCTTCTACATAGGCAAAAATATTGTCCATTAAAGATAAACAGCTTTTGTCCAGGTTATCGGATTATTCTTTTTCGTAGTGCATTAATTTAGCCTTGAAGTCTCCCCACAAGTCTTTTATGAGCACGCCAAGTACATATCTGTGCCAGATTTCTCTCTGCCTGCTTGGTGGAAGGATGCTGTTTCCAACGTCACTTAATGGTCGGTTCATATCCCACTTTACATATTCTATATTTGCTCTTGTCAAAATTTTTGTTATGCTTTCATATACATATTCCCGGACTTCTTTTCTTGACAAATCCAGTACATACTGATTGCGACTTAGTGACCCAACTCTCCCCTCAATATGTATGCACCAATCAGGGTGTGCCCTGTAAAGGTCTGAATCTGGTGAAATCATTTCCGGCTCAAACCAGATTCCGAATTTCAGTCCTAGCTTATTAACTTCATCTACTAAATAGTATTTTTGATTACGAGAAGTTAGACGATGTAGAAAAGTACCTGTAATCAACTAGATGGAAGGTCGCTGTTGGTTGACTCAAGGGTGGTTAGTCTTGCAAAAAGCAGACCTTATTGTGTCTGCTTTTCACTTTTAGAATCACCTTATCTAATTATAGCATTCTGGTCATCGTAAATTGGGATAGTATTCTTTACCATAGTTCATTTCGCGGGCATTTTTTCTGTCATAATTATAGAGGCTGGTCATAGAATTTTTGACAGACCAAACAACATTGGCGGTGTTCTGCTGAGTGAAAGTCCGTTGATACTGGCCGTCAACTTTTGTCCAATTATAGGGGGTGTTTGAAGTGTCTAGGTGGCACATAAAGCGTAACACATCAAATTTGTAGGGGTCACTAATCCAGAATAGATCTCTCTTCCAACCACTGTTCTCAACTGTATTTCTAAAGCTTCTTGACGATATGGAGGGCATTTTTTCTCGTCCATTGTACACAAATGCTCGGATTTCTCTTGTGTCGCTTCCGGAATTAAATGATGCAGAAGTAGAACTTGTATCGGAATATGTTTTAACTGTAGGAATCCCAAACTCGTCTATTGTTGTGCTTTTGTAATAATACCTA
>JAEZUI010000063.1 GCA_023421115.1 Bacillota bacterium
TCTATGCGACATCGTGTCGCGAGACGCTAAAAATGCCATCCGTGGCATTTTTGCTTCAAATTATCAAGCTTTCGGCAACAGCTTCTAATGCTCAGGTCAAGTAATTGCGTCATTTGACACTAAAACAGGTTTGAAACGTAATTTGGTTTATTTTTTGGCTGTTTTATTGTTATAGCTGACTTAATATAGATTTTTACATATTTAAAGACTTTCATAGTCTTTTATATAGCTGTAAAATAGATGATTTTCTTACACTTTTCGGTCAAGGCTCCTATACTGTATTGCTTCAAGCAAATGCTCCTTGTGAATTCTTTCACTGCCGTCCATATCGGCGACTGTTCTTGCCACCTTAAGAATTCTATTGTGGGCTCTTGCGCTTAAGCCTAATCTTTCAAAGGCACTCTTTAGGATTTCACTGCATTTATCATCAAGTTTACAGTACTTCTTTATCAGCGTAGGAGTTAGTTCTGCATTTGAGAATATATTTAATCCTTTATATCTCTCCTGTTGAATCTTCCTGGCTCTATTTACCCGTTCTCTTATTACACTTGATTTTTCTCCTTCTTCGCGGCTTTCAAGATCTTTAAACTTCACCGAAGGCACTTCAATGTGAATGTCTATTCGATCTAATAAAGGTCCTGACAATTTGCCAAGATACTGCTGTATCTGCTTAGGTGAACAAGTACATTCTTTTGTGTCATCAAGGTAGTTTCCGCACTTACATGGATTTGCTGCACATATCAAAGTTGTCCTTGCGGGATATGTAAAAGTGGCATTAATCCTTGAAATAGTTACTGTTCCATCCTCTAAAGGTTGTCTTAATACCTCTAGGGCATCTTTATCAAACTCGGGAAGCTCATCTAAAAATAATACTCCAAAATGCGCTAGACTTATTTCTCCCGGTTTTGGATACTTGCCCCCACCGATAAGGCTTACATTTGATATGGTATGGTGTGGAGCCCTGAAGGGGCGTTGAGTAATTAATGAGACCTTGTCGGGCAAAGCTCCTGCTATACTGTGTATTTTAGTTACTTCAAGGGCTTCTTCAAAAGTCATAGATGGAAGAATAGTCGGCAATCTCTTTACAATCATTGTCTTACCACAGCCAGGGCTTCCTATCATGACACAGTTGTGTCCTCCCGAAGCAGCAACTTCTAAAGCACGTTTAACATTTTCCTGTCCCTTGACGTCGGCAAAATCCACATCATATTCTATATTATTTTCAAACAGCTCATTTAGATCTATATTATGTATGTTTAATTTGCAAACACCGTTTAGGTGATTTACCACATCAATTATGTTTTTTGCAGGCAGTACGTTGATTCCATTAACTACTGCTGCTTCATCAGCATTTTCTAGAGGCACAATAATATTTTCCATTCCGCTTTGCCTTGCACTGATGACCATAGGTAAAATTCCCTTTATCGGTTTGATTTCTCCATCTAGCGAAAGTTCACCCAAAAAAGCGTAATTTTCAATATCTCTATAACTTATTTGCTCCGTGGCAATCAAAACACCTAGTGCTATTGGCAAATCAAAGGCTGACCCTTCCTTTTTCTTATCTGCCGGTGCAAGATTAACTGTAATTCTTTTGATTGGAAATTCAAGACCTGCATTTTTGATAGCCGCACGAACACGCTCTTTAGACTCCTTTACTGCTGTATCACCTAGTCCAACCATGTCAAATGACGGAATACCATTAGAAATATCAGTTTCGACAACAACAACATATCCGTCAATACCCATAAGCCCAAAGCTTTTAACCTTTGACAGCATATGACACGACCTTCCACAAATTCTATTTTTTTATTACTATATATTATATTATACAAATTTATCCGTGTAAAAACAATTAAAAAATATAAGAAGTTCATCAACTAACTCTTTTTTCACCTTAGTGGATTTACACAGCTCTGCATTACTACCTATTACCTTTAGCAATTTTTCTCATAGGCATTAGCAAGAAACATGTGCATGTTTTTTTCCAATAGAGGCATGTGGTAATCTTTTCAGTCATTAGCATAATAATATTCACACTACGAAAAGCTATCCTTCAGCAGGATTTTCGCATACCCCCACAAACAACAGACTACCGTTTTGTTCCGTAATACCGTAAATAAAAGGTCTGTCAAGAATCATATCCGCACGACATTCCGGTTGTGCAGAACCGACATAGACAATCTGAGTAAAGGCCGATGCCTCCACACCATTTTCATCTATGGCAATATGTGTTTCTTGATGGACATCAGTAATAGAAGCCATACTATCAGTTATACCAGTAAAATCTGCATTAGGCATGAAGGCAGAACTTACACCAAGACTTTTGAGAACCTCGGCCAGTGAAAGGTTTGAACCAAAACTGAACTTAGGTATTTTCCATACCACCTCACCATAGAATTTCTTTCCACCTTCAAAAGTTTCCTTCATTTGCTTGGGAGATGAAAGTAGCTCATAAGGAGAAATGCCATCATCGGGAAGTATAAATACCATCTGACCTGCATTTTTTAGTTGCAAATCAGCACGTGTAAAACCCTCTCCCTCTGTAAAATTTATCGACATAAATGACTGATTTAGAAAATCACATTTTACATTACCACCATCCGAAAGATAAAATACATCCTCGGCAGTTTTACTTTTGTCAAAGCGGTTAATCCATTGGTCATAGAAATAAACAGTATTGAGTATTGAGAGTATTTGTTCATTAGGATCTGTTTCAATCTTAGGAGATAAGGTACCGTTTGTGTTAGCTGATACCCAATCCGACATAGCTTTTCCAGTTTCTTCACTTGCAAAATCCACACTATGAGAACTTGCGTAGAAATTTTCTGCTGCGTTTTTTACGAAATCATCTTTAAATACAATTGGAGCACCGTTCATATCATCATCCATCCAAATGGAGTTTGCAATTTTTAGCTTCCCGATGTTATTATCTTTGTAAAGTAACCGGTATAAGTTTCCGCACTGCGTAGAGAGGGTTTCAGTATCAGAAACACCTAACAAATCAAGCAATTCTGACTCTGTATCATTTTTTGCACCGGAGGTTGCAAGGGACAAAGCATAATACAGTGAGATAGGCGAGTAATTAATGTTTTTACCAGAATTCGTAAGAATAAGGGCGCTCGTCTTATATGAAAAGTCATTAAGAGCCTCAATAAAGTTATTATCAACAGGATTTTCTTCTCTATTCCTCCTATTTGCATCATAGTCCTCAAAGGCATAAGCCCTTGGATAAACCACATCTAAAATAGCTCTTATATGGGGGTTTTTATTTAAAACATTTCCTAAATGAGGGTTTTCATTTAAATTAGCTCCTATATCAGGGCTTTCATTTAAAATGGCTCCTATATCAGGGATTTCATTTTCCATCTTGAGAATCAGCTGACTAATACCGAATATCAATGTAGCACAAGCTACAAGAGCAGTCCATTTATACCATTTAGGGCTTTTCCTTTTTAGTTTTGTTATTTTTGCTTCTTCTATTATTTCGTCATTAACATTTGTAATTGCATCAAATAAATTCTTTTCTTTCACAGTAACACTCCTTCCTTTTCCATTGCAGTCTTTAGATTTTGTCTGAGACGATACATTCTAGCCGCTAACTTATTTGGTGTTGTGTTACATTCATAAGCCAGTGTTTTAATTGAATCTCCAAACCAATAACGGCGTAGGAACAACACACGGTTATCTTGTGGCAGCGTACACAGCAAATCGCTAATGAACTCCGATAGCTCTTTTGTATCAATTGCCTTTTCCACACTATTCGAAGCAGGAACGCAGTCGGATAATTCAGAGAGCAGCACTTCTGCACCGTTATACCGTTTTTGTGCTCGGTTTTTATGCCAACGGTTGATTGACAGGTTTCTCACCATACGCCCTAGAAATGCCATCAAAGAATTGGGCTTTTGCGGCGGCATTATATCCCACGCATTATTGTATGTATCATTAACGCATTCCTCACTGTCCTCATGATTTGACAAAATGTTAAAAGCAATACTATGCAGTAAACGTCCATATTTTGTATTGGTCTCTTGTATCGCAGTTTCATCACGCGACCAGTACAGCTTGATGATTTGTATATCCTCCATGTGTACCTCCTTTCTCTGTGGTATCATAAACTCTCACTTATATAGACAGGGAATTGGAAAAAATATTCTATTATACTAAAAATAAATTGGAGACTTGACTTAATTGTTTATCTATAATATCTACATCTATCCTATCTCCAGAACCCTATGGATGTTATCTATTCTGCCAACTCGAACCTTATTAAATTATCTGATTTTTTCTATCCCATGATACGTTTTGGTTAAAGGAGTCGAAGTATTTTGTAAATAATACCACCCACTGAAACCATTAATATCAAATTCTGCTATGCAGAAAAAACTTTATCTTCCTAAGCCCTTGCATATTCTACCATTCAAGAGTTTATTTTTTAATCAATGCAATTTCTTAAGTAATAATAAAACTGCCACGAAGTCTAATATCTTCGTGGCATGCAAACTCCATACGACTATTTTTCTATCGGGAATTTACTAATAATTCCAAGAAGCTTTTGTCTCATGCACGCAAAGTCTAAAGCGTTTATTAGACCATCACCATTAACATCTGCCGCTTCTTTATTATATTTTGAATTCCCTATAATTATAGTACCTAACAAACCACTTCTCATAGTTGCAAAATCTAAAGAATTAAAAACACCATCACGGTTAACATCACCAACTACAAATGGAGCTTTTGTAGGTGTCGGAGTTGGATTAGAAGGTGGTGTTTTGGTGACATCCGGTATGTTAGAATCTCCATAATGTTTAGTTACAGCTGCTAGTGCACCAACAAAACCTGCGTTGTAATCAATGGCAACCTCAGTATATTGATATTCGTGTACACTGTCTTTATACTCGTCTTTATTGTCAGGACCACCAATCAAAGCGCCAAGCAAAACATATTTCGCAGGATATGTATTGGCATTGTCGGCATAACCTTGTCCACCTTGTGCTGCTCTATGGTGGGGGTGTTGTGACCATTTATTTCCCATTCCTACCACATAGGACATATTTTCCGGGTTGTCACCTAAAATGTAGTCCATCTGGGATTTCAACATTTCTATGTAACCTTTATCGGGATTCTGCTTATAATAAATAGCTGCAACCATTGATGCTGCTGATGCGTATCTCAAAACTCCCCAATAATTCAGATATTTTAACCCACCGGGAGTTGTTTCTATCGTATTCATCCAGTAATCCAAGTTGTTTTCTACGGCATTCTTATACGTTTGTTCTCCTGTAACTTCAGCCAATTTCACAAAGGCAGGAACATACATATCGTCCCAGCACATGGTCCATCTATGTGCAAAAGGATTATCTCCATTTTCATTCTTTATTACAATAAACTCTTTTGCATCATCAATATAAGAACTGTCACCGGTTGCAATATTCAGCCAAACCGCTCCCCATGCCAAATCATCATAAATGCTTGTTGACCTATAAAAATACTGTCCATCCCCAGCTCCTTTATTCGCTGTACCCATTGAATACAACTCTTTTGCTGCGTTAAGGCATTTATTGGCATATGTAGAGTCAATATCTTTATAGTTAAGATACATAATTGCAAGAGCCGCTGCTGTCTCCCCTAGCACATCACTTGCAGGTTTACTTGAGTTTGCCACACACACAGTAGGTCTATCTCCTTCTTGAATCTCAGGAGCTCCCCAATATTGGTGGTCTGCCTCTCCATCACCTACTTGATAGTAAAAAGTATTGGCATCGGGATGACTTTTTAAAAAGTAGTCAGTAAAATATTTTAACTGTTCAAGCATTTTTGTCTTGTTGCCGGATGCTTCAAATACTTCATCATATTCATATAATGCCCAACCGAGTACCGATGCTGTATATGCTTGAGGAAGTCCAAACTTTACGTGATCTCCGGCATCATGATAGCCGCCTGTCAAATCTAATCCCACATCGCTTCCATCGGATGTGTGACATGCACTTCTCCAACTGAATACATTGTTAATTTCAACATCTCCACCACACTTATTTGCATCATAGAAACCAACTGCGTTTTTAAGTGCCAGCGAGTAATCGTAACCTGCCGCCGATGCTTTGCCTAAAGGCGTAATAATAGATGCTGATAACATTGCAACACAAGAAAATAGCGCAACAGCTTTCTTAATGTTCTTTTTTTCAGTATTCATATTCCTCCCCCTCTTTGACTATAAATTAAATATTAAATATTTCTAAAATTTTGCATCTGTGCTAATATACATCTAAAAATCAATTCCACTGTATACATTTTCAAGTTGGACCGATTCTCTTGTATTACCTCTTCTTTTTCTAATAATTAATAGGGTAATTACTAAAATTATCACTATAATTAAGAATATACGAAGCATAATTCTTGCTTTTCTAAACGTATTCTTGCCTGATACTCTTTCTCTGTTTTCTATTATTGTCTTGTCCCCATGATTTAATTCAAGGCTTTTATCAAAATCCTTTAATGCCTCTTTATATTTTCCTTTATTCTCCAAAGCTAAAGCCCTGTTATTATAAAGTCTATAGTCCTCAATACCATTTTCAATGGCTATATTACAACATTCAAGTGCATCATCATATTTCAAAAGTCCTATAAGTGCATTACTTTTATTTATATAAAGTCTATAATTCTCAGGATCAATTTCAATTGATTTTTCACTATTTGAGAGAGCTTCTTCAAATCTTTTAAACTCTACAAAAACAAAGGCTTTATTTTCATATATTGAAGATATAATATCTGTATCTTTAGGTTGAAATTCTAACGCTCTTTCAAAGCTACTCAAGGCCTCTTCATATTTTTCCTGACCTACTTGCGCAATCCCCATATTTGCATAGGCTTGAGCACTTATCTTAACATTTTTCGAACCAACCTCTAAAGCCATTTTACACGCTTCAATTGCTTCAACATGTCTTCGAAGATTGTTTAATGAATACGCTTTTGAAATATAAACCCCATAGATTTCAGAGTCAATTTTAATAGCCTTGTCACAAGCTACAATAGCCTCTTCATATCTGCCTAGCTTACCTAATGCATTGCCTTTATATGAATATGCTAGAGCTGCTTCACTATTTAACTCAATAGCTTTTTCTGCCTCTTCAATAGCCTCTTCATATTTTTGAAGCCCACATAATGCCCCGGCTTTATTGACTAATATAAGCGATTCGATATTAGCATTTTTTGAAACATTTAATTTAGCAGCTTTTTCTGTGGATATAATTGATTCTTCATATTCTTCAATGCTTAACAAGTAGTATGCTTTGTTTAAATATGCCTTAATGAAGCTACTTTCAATTGCTATAATGTTATCACACATTTTTATCGCTTCATCATATTTTCCCTGATAATTATAGACCAAACTCATAGCAATATACGCATCCATATTTGTACTATCCAGCTCTAATGCTTTATTACTCGCTGTCAGAGCTTCACCAGTCCTACCAAGGTATGCAAGGGCACATCCCATATTTGAGTAAGCCAAAGAAAGCTCCTTTTTATCTTTATTATTCTTTGATATAAGCTCATTTGATGTATCTACAACTTCAGTATATCGTTTCATATTTAGCAAGATGCTGCCTTTTAAAATGTATCCATCCGGTTGTCTAGAATACTTTGATATATATTTATTGATGTTTTCAAGGGCATAATCTAATTTCTGAGCCTCCATCAAACAGACACTTTTATTGAAATACGCTTCTCTATAGCCGGAATCCAAATAAATTACACGTTCATAAAGTGCAACAGCCTCGTTATACTTTCCAAGATTTGAAAAGCACAAGGCTTTATAATAGTAAAAATCAGCCACATCAGAATCAAGCTCTATAGCTTTGTTATAGCTTTGTATAGCTTCTTCAAATCTTTCCGATTCAAAAAGGGAATTTCCTTCATTGAAATAGTCCATAGAGGTGACTGCATATGATACAACAGATAAAATACAAATGGAAATCAGAAGAAAACATGTTGTTACAAATACCTTTACTGCATTATTCATTTTTCAAGCTCCTTAAAATGCGATTAGTAGTATCAAGTAATAGTATTATACCATAAGCTTAAAACAATAATCAATAAAACAAGACAGGTTAAACGTGAGTTCAATCCTGATTTCAACCTGATTGCTGAGCTTTATGAAAAATGTTATAATAAAAAATAGAAATATACTTGCTTAAGAGCATTTCAAAAATATAAACTTTTCTAAGGAGGACCCTTTCTTATGGATTACAAAGATTTGGTTAAATCAGCAAATGATATAAAGCAAAGTGCCTACGCCCCATATTCTAACTTCCATGTTGGTGCCGCACTTATCGGTAACTCTGACAAAGTATATACTGGAGTAAATGTAGAAAATTCCTCCTATGGAGCAACTATATGCGCTGAGAGGACTGCTATTGTAAAGGCTATATCAGAAGGTGAGACAAAGATTAAAGCCCTTGCAATTGCAAGTGATTCCGAAGACTTTACTTTCCCTTGCGGCATATGCAGACAAGTTATTTTGGAATTTGCCGATGAAGATCTTGTTATACTTTGCAGTAATAATAAAGGTGAGTATAAGGCTTATAGTCTTAATGATCTATTACCAAATGCCTTTATATTTAAGAAATAAGGTGTTTGAAAAAAAATTCGTTAGTCAATATATTTAGTTCCAACCCATTAAAATCAACCTTTTCTGAAACACCCATTGATCAGTTATTTTTTTGGAACCACCTAGAAAAATCCTTATCACCTAGATGTATAAGAAATACGGAGTATTGCTAATATATAACAATACTCCGTATAATTCATAACTCTATTTTAATACTGCTTCATTTGAAAATGCAAGTCTATGAAGTGAAACCGGATCAATAACCTCCGTCTTACCTATCACTTCTATATTGCTCTGGGACTCTAAATTCCTTAGCTTAACTTTCAGCTTGATTTTCTGATTTTCGTTTGTAAATACAACATTTTCAATTTTTATTTTCAAATACAACTCATTCTTATTATCACTTAAATAATTCTGTGAGACAACTACCAATCCCGGAGTATTAGCTGAAGTATCCAGCTCAACACCATTGAATATATTCTCGGGGTTTATAAAACCGCCATCTTTTTTGAACTTAAGGTTCAACTCGTAAGTTTCAGGCCTCAAATCATTATCTATTTCTTCCGGAGCTGGTGCCACTACATCAAAAGTACTGTTTTGTTTTGTAAAGTTTGTCATAATAGGCTTAGGAACTCTTACATTATTCAAGCCGTAAGTAGTTTCAACAGAATCCCGAGGATTTAGAACCCCATATTCCGAAGCTTTCAAAATAAACTCATAGCATCGGATATTTGCAGTCTTAACATTGAACTTATATGTTATCACTTCACTTTGGTTGGGTTTCAGCTCAATTTTATCGGGATATCCCTTTGCATTAATACTCTTTATCCAAGGATATTTCTCCTTATATCTACCATATTCTATTGCAGAGGTCAACTCCCATAGTTTATCATCATAAGCTGAACTCAATTCATAAGTCTGAGTTTTAGCTCCGTAGTTTGTAACAGTTGCTTCAACGGAAAATTCATTGCTTCCATCCCATAAATTAGCCGTAGTTTCATCAAAGCTTACACCTATCTTAGACATCCATCCAAAAAGATTATAGCAGAACTTATAGTCTTCAACAGCCTTACCGCCTCCCCGGTCTACAAACTTTGTAATTCCGCAGCCAATGTCGCTTGTAGTTATTACAATTCTACCTTCCGGCCCTTTGTCATTTTCAACACTTCTCGTTACAATGTTCGGACGCTTCATTCCTGTTTGGGGATCTTCTATATTTAACAATACTGTATCTGTAGGTAATATACCTGAAAGATAGCGATTGTCATCATTTAGCCACTCTTCTCCATCTCCAAGCATGGAAATTTCATTGTTTTTATTTATTAGCCCCGGAGCATAAACCCTTGTGGTCTTTTCACGGTCTATTGTATAAATATTGTCAAACAGAGGATGTACTTTACCTTCAGAGTCAAGCACAGGTACTTGTGGGTATTTATAATTATTCCCAGGATACTCTGAAACAAAACCCACCTCTTCGGTAAACCCGTCTCCTGCTTTTATTTCTAAGCCTAAACAGTTTTCCCACCACAACTGACCTCCGGCCTTCAAAAATTCCTTTACTTTCTGTTGCACATCTTCCGGATATGTTATACTTCCATGAGAAGTTTGAAA
Source organism: Bacillota bacterium (assembly GCA_023421115.1). Taxonomy (GTDB): domain Bacteria; phylum Bacillota; class Clostridia; order Acetivibrionales; family Acetivibrionaceae; genus Acetivibrio. The sequence goes on from JAEZUI010000063.1 coordinate 10,217, forward strand.
TAAAACATCATAATCCTTTGCAATTTTCTCTGGGGTAAGACTACCGTCTCTTATGGAAACTTCCCAATATTTAAAGAACTTGGACTTCTTCATATTTTCCTTGTCACCAACAACTCCTGTACCGGTCATATCAGCTTCAAGATTGGTTTGCGCCTTTGCAACACTTCTTAAGTCCTTAAAGTGTTTGCTAAAGTCATCATAACTCTTATTGTCTATACCCTCAATATTTGATGAGCTGTACTCCATAACATCCTTAAATTCAGTCTTGTCAAATACAGGTGGATGCGGATTTACCAATACCCAATCCATAGGTTTGTTTATATTTCTGTCCAATAACTCCATTATTGTAAAATCCGGATTAGGGTCATTTACATCCATATTGTTTATCGTATCTCTAGCCGGTGCCGGAAGTATTAGAATACCCACATTTACGTTTCTTTTCTTAGCTGTAATTCTTGGCACCGCTAGCAACTCTTTCCCCTTAGGTTTTATAAAATTATTCTCATCATGCTTTAGGGCATTATATATAAAAGCTGCTGCCTCTCCCCTTGTAACAGGATTCTTTGGATTCAGGTTCCCGAGTTGGTCCCCTTTCATCAAATTGTTCTCTAGTGAAAGCTCCACAAAATATCTGAAGCTATCGGTTACATCTTTGGCATCTGTATTTTTGTAATTGTTCAGTTTTGCCGAACCTTCAAGCTCCGGATCAAGAGCATAAACCTTTCCGTCTTGGTTATAATCAAGTCTTCTTGTACCGATTATAGCCATAGCAAACTCTTCACGTCTTACCTTTTTACTCTCCTCATATTGCTTTGCACTATAGGGAGCTCTCGTATTAACATCGTACCTTAACATCTTTTCTTTGTAAAAGTAATTGTAATATGCACTCATATAGTGATACGCCCAAAAGTCCGGAGGTACGTCGGAGAGTTTTCTATATCTTTCAGGAATAAAACTTTCGTCACTTTCAGCAATAGACCTCTTCATAACGTTGAAAAGCATATATGCTGCATGTTCTCCTATAATATGATCACCAGGCTTATACTGGTCAGTTCCCTTACCGAAAATTACTCCCTGACTCGCAAGTTCCATTACAGGAACATAAAACCAATCCTTTATTCTTACATCCTCAAAAGCCTTAGAATATACAATTTTATTTAATTCAATACCTGCAATTGAAACTATACCGCTTTTAGCCTTACAATCTATCGAAAGTCTGCCATCCTCAAGTACCTTTACAAGATAAGGTCCATTTTTAAGCCAATCTTTATCGGTTTTCTCCATGTCAATAGTGTCAAAAACCGATCCATTTGCAATCAAGTCAAATACTTGCTTATTGTCTTTTTGATATTCTGCTGTATATAGATACAACTCATACAGACTATTTGGGTCAAGTGAAAGCTTTAAATTCACATTATATCCTCTAATATTGCTGTTAAGAAGCTCCTTCAAATTCTGGTCTGCCTTTATCGCATTTTGTTCTTGAGGGTCAAATGCAAACCAGTCAATATTAGAAACAAGTGCTCCCCGCTTATCGTCGGTTATGTAAAGATCATGAACCCCTGTCATATCAAAATCCAAATCAGCCTCATAAACTGCTTTATTTCCGTTTGTTGTAACGGTTGCAATAGACCTTCCCGCTGGACTGTCAATCCTTACTTCCACAGTTCCGCTGATTCCCTTTGATATTTGTGCTTTGAATTTATCAAAATTGCTGTAGTCACCAAAATGCACCTGCCTATATAAATAATAGTCATCCTTAGCTTCATCATAGCTATTTCCATCAATAGGATCAAAAGGTCCTCTTAAAAATTGGAACCAATTGATGTTGTATAAACCAGTTCTTTCACCAACAAACCCCAAATACACTCTATGGGTGCCTTCAATACTTTTATCAAGTTCACAGAAAACATCCTGGTATGCTTCCCAACCTCCGGTTCTCTCAACTTTTGCCTTTCCTATAACTTCACCAGAAGGTGAATCAAGCTTCAATTCAATATATCCACCTTCGGTATCACTTGATACTCTAGCCATAAAACCCCTTGTACCCTTGGTAAAATACACATTTTCATAAGCTGCATAATCCCCGTTATCAATATATGCTAAATTCTGTGTCCCGCCTTCATCAGGACAACTTTCCAATACTAGTCCATGGTTTTCCACTAAAGATTCTGCTTCAATCCTCGACAAAGCATTTATCGAAGAACTTGGCATTACTTCAAAAGATGGCTCTCCAACAGATGTTGTAATATTACTTACTGAACCCTCTTTTTTAAAATTAACCCCACCAATATTTACATCCTGATCCCCCCCTATATTTACAGAAACAGACGGTATAACATTTTTAGTACAATAGGACTGAACCGTCTCCGTACTTGCAAATGCTTGCACTGTATAGCTAACTACAAAAAAAACTGTGGCTGAAACTATAGCTGTCAATCTTTTAAGACTTGTTGTTCTCACTATTAATCTCCTCCCAAAATTAAAAAATTCATTTTCACTTATACACTTTGGTTTAGCCATTACAAAAGTAACCACACAGCATTTAGATCCTAAAGCCTGTAAATTACTTTTTTTTGGAATAACCTTATATAAAAGAATATAAAAACATGCTTTAGAATCATTCTATTAACACTTCGCAAATTTGTTTCTAGCAAGGTGTTTTCCCTAATTTATCCTATCATAAAAAGCATATCACAACAACTTTTTATTGTTTATTTTCCGGTAACAATTTTGCTAAGACTTGAATATAAATGAGTATACAAAATTTATGTAAACTGAATAAGGTGATTTTAAAAAAATTACTGGTCAATCGCCATTTCAAAAAGTAATTCGTAAAATATTTATTGTCACCCTGCCATCTAATTAACAATTTATACGTTTTGAAAGGAGAAAAAATAATGACAGACAACCTGTTAAAAAAAAGATTTGTAGATGTATTCAGTGAGTCCTATAGGAGCGATCTTCAAACTAGACTCAACACTTTTATATTTTATCTTAAGAAGGGGAACATTGATGAACTCACTGAAATTATGGAGAAAGTAAATAAAGATGTTATAATAAATAAAATTCTTGAAACAGATAAAGACACACTAAAAAAGAATTGTATAAATATATCTGAGCTCAGAAGAAGACTTACTGAATCTGACTTTGATAAAATACGGCAGATCAGTGGTCATAAAGGCGATATCGTTGTAATTAAAATCAAAGAGTTAATAAACTGGTAACTGACTTAATATTTAAGGGCTACCTATTCAATATGGCAGCCCTTAATATAATTAGCTATACTTAATTTTTTATTTAAGTATTTAATTGTACATATACTATAAGCCTTAAAATACTATTCCACAACAGTTATTTTTCCTGCTGTAAATTCAGCGCTCATACTTCTCAACAAATTGTCTCCAAAAGTAGCATTTCCATGATTTTCTATTGAATACTCACCAGCTTTTGCATCCTTTTTAACTTCAAGTTTGATAGTCGCAAAAACTCCATTTTTAAGTATTGGTTCATCTTTCATTGTATAGTCTAAAAATAGAAATTTAATTTTTGGCACATCTGGTCCAGCTCCTGGCTTTGGAGTAGCTTTCGGATCAGGCTCCTCTAAATTGGCAGCAAAATTCACACCTGCATTGGTTACAATTTCTCCTGCTATTACTTCTTTGTAATTAAAATTATCAGTGTCAAAGATAATTGCAAAGTCTGTTGTTGAAATTCCTATATCGGATAAGTTGGATATAGTAATAGGAATCTCCACTACTTCTCCTGCCTTAGCCTCTACAGAACCGATAGCAACGCCAATTGTATCTGCTGCAGATGTTGGTCTTGGAGTTGGTTTCGGCGTCGAAGTAGTTGACGAATCTGAAGTAGCAACTGGAGTTGCTACAGGAGTACTAGTTGCCTTCATTGCAACTTCAGCCTGCATTAATTCTGCATTCCACTCAACATCTACTCCTAATACATCTCCTAATGCTCTCAAAGGTAAATACGTTCTTCCTTCTACAACTATAGGTGGATTTTCTGAAATAAACTCTGCCCCTCTTACCATTACTTTAAAAGTTGCCTTTTCTGCTTTCCAACTTGTAACGGTATCTACAACGGCCTGAACTGGAGCCTTCACTTCACCGGATGCAGGTTTCTTTTCTGACATAGCTACTTCAGCCTGCTTCAATTCGGCATTCCACTCAACATTTACATCTAAGGCATCTCCCATAGCCCTTAGAGGCAAATAAGTTCTACCTTCAACCACAATCGCAGGGTTTTCTGAAATAAACTCTTCTCCCCTTACCATTACCTTAAAGGTCGCCTTATCTGCTTTCCAACTAGTTGTCTCTGCATATGTACATACACTAGTTGCTAAAATACCACTAATAACTAAACTGCTGAATAATTTTTTCATAATTGAACACACTCCATTTGGTTATATTGATTAATGATTATTATACCATAAATACTTATAGCTTGTCACCATTTTAGAGCAATGGTAATTATGGCATCTTCCACCAAATAATTATATCAAAACTTTCCGAAAAGTAAACATTAATTAACATTTAAGTCACCTTTTTATAGTGTTAATATTCTACCAGTCTATTTTTTTGAAATGGCCTTATCCATTAATAATTCACTATTAATTATACCTATAACATCTTCTTTAAACTTATTGATAAAAAAATGCCCATCCTCAAACTCATAAAAACTGCAGGTCTTGTTTGTATATTCCCGCCACCTGTTTATATCTTTTCCAATAATACAGTTGTCATATTTTCCATTCAAAACGGTTATGTCACAATTTAGGCTTAATATACTTCCACTGTGTTTATACGTTTCAACAAGCTTGTAATCCGATCTTAATATGGGCAAAAACAGGTCAAGCAATTCTTTGTTGTTTACTACTTCTTTATTTGTTCCGCCTAATTCGATAATACTATCAATAAACTCTTTATCAGGAAGTAAATATACATTTTTCTCTTCCGCTTCAATATATGGGGGATATCTACCGGACAAAAATACATGAATAGGTTCTTGCTTGGTATGATGAATTATTTTGCGAATTAATTCATATGCAAGTATAGCACCCATACTATGCCCAAATACTGCGTAAGATGTCCCGTACAATTCATCGGATATTTGCACGTATATATCCTCTATAACTTCATCAATACTATGATATAAAGGTTCACCGAAACGCTTGCCTCTTCCGGAAAGCTCTATAGGTTTTAAGTCTATTCTCTTATCTAGTTGCTTCCGCCAACTCATATATGCCATAGCTGAGCCTCCTGCAAAAGGTAAGCAGAAGAGTTTTAGTTTTTCCAATTCAATTCCCCCTAAACAATGTATTTTAATCTCGGCTTTAAGTGACTTCAAAAAATTATCTATTCAGTATTATACAAAAGTCTATCATGGAAAACTACAGTTTCCAAACATTCGGCTCTTACTTTGAATTTACCTGATTTTCAAACAACATAAAATACTGCAAATTAGAATATTTGTTTAGTAATGCCCTTTCATCCTCCTTTAAGGTTTCAGTAAAATTCCCGTTAGCAGTTTTATAAAACCTGCTAGTAATTACAGGCAACTGAGTCTTTATATATTCTAAACAATTGAAATAGGGCGAATCATTAATCCCCATATAATCAAGAAATACTGTGCTTAAGTAATTTGAACTAATGCTCGGCGCTTCTCCTAAGGGCAAAACTTTCCCTTGCTGCTCAAACAAATACCTGGCAGAATCATTACTCCAAATAAAGTAGGGAGTTTCATAAGTATTCAAATATTCATCAACACCACCGGATGTCCCCACACTGTATTTCATTGCCTTATAGCCTGCAAAATCACTTCCCAAAAACGGAAGATGGTCTCCAAAATACACCAACACTACAGGTTCTTCCAATTTTTTCAATTGCTCAACTAAATATCCCAACGCCTCATCATTTTGCTTAAGGCCTCCCACATAATTGTTAATTAAGTTATAATACTGCTCATCTACAGAATCATTGTGCTTTAAAATCTCAGGATAACCAATATGCTCATTGGGATATGGTCCGTGGTTTTCTATTGTAACTGTAAAATTAAAATACGGACTATCCTTATCACTGTCCAAATGATTCTTAAAATCCTTCAACAAGAACTTATAAGTATCCATATCCGATACATAACCGGTAAGCGTCTTTGTGTTTCTTTCAGTTACATCAACGGCAAAAAAACGTTTATCAAAACCAAAGTAATCATATACATTAAACCTATTATAGAACCATTGATATCCCGGATGTAATGCCGTTGTCTTATATCCTTTATTCGCAAATACTCTCGCAAGCGAAAATGTATCTTTACGTATATACGCAGAATACGTATCTGCAGCCCAATTTGAAATACTAAGACAAGTTCCGGTCAGAAAAGCACATTCTGTACAAGCAGTACCTCCTCCATAAACATTGGTGACCATCTTACCATGATAAGCTTCTTCAATAATTTTATTATAGTTTTTTAGAGGATCCTGTGAAGGGTGAAACTCGATCCCCGGAATTCTATCAATATCAAAAAAAGCCTCACTCATAATTGCAATAACATGAGGCCTTTTACTATTTGAACCTATGGTACTCGCAACTTGAATAGCTTCTTCATTTTCATAGGTATCAAGTACTTCTTTAACTTCTTTGGCTAAGTATCCTTCAGGTGGAGATAATTTCAATGAGTTTGCCTTAAACAAAAAGGAATATATAAACCCCCTTGACCTGACTATATCTACTGAAGAATAAATAGTTCCCTCAACTTTAAATTTGTCATAAAGACTTTCATTTTTATAAAAAGAATTATATAAAACACCCGAAAGCACTACAGAAACAATAATACCAATTGTTTTATATAACCACCCCGTTGGCTTTGGTTTCATTATTAAAAACAAACTGATACCGGCTATTAAAAACAAAGTTAACACAAAAAATAAACTGATGTTAATAGGCAGTTCACTTATCTTTATAACATTAGTGGATTCATTTCCCAAAAGAATATCTGCCGGCACAAAAGGTTCATGCCTCAGACTGATTTTAAAATAATTCACCAGTTGTACAATTAAATAAAAACTACCCGATAGAAAATATGAAATCCACAACCTTGAAGTCAGAAGAAAAATACACAGCATAACCAATGTTAAAGGCAGTGTGTTTAATAAAAACAAAGTTGGCTGCGTTATATAAAGCAGTAGCACATTAAGAGAAAAAGTCGAGGAAATAAGAATCCCCATAACTGATACCCATATAGACAATCCAATAAGCAATATTATATTTTTTAAATTGCTATCCACATATATTTTGGGTATACGCAAAAAAGTATTTTTATATAGTTTACTAAAATTATTCTTTTCCACCACAAATCATCCTATTCTTATTCAAATAGCTTAGGCAATTTCAAAAAATAACCTATTGAGTATTTGAATCAAAAAGCCAATAAAATCATTTTTTTTTGAAATGGCAATTGACCAGTTATTTTTTTGAATTACCTTGTTAAAAAGTCTAAACAATTTTAACATACTACATACTTTAAAATCAATCAATTTGCACACTTTTTTTACTCGTTTTGCTTTATTGAATTTATGCAAATTATATGATATTATAAAAGAAAATGGTGCAAGTATTATATTGGTTTTACATTACAAGCTTCGAATGGTCTGATAGTTTTGAAATAATTTAAAACAGATCTTAGCGAAGCAAAAGTATGTTTATTAATTGATTGGGGGAAATAACCTAGAAGGCGTTTATAAAGTAATACTATATGGTGGTCAATATTCAGTGCTATGTATATTCTAAAAAACATTATTATTTTTGTTAATTTCAAAGCAACTATTCCAACTCGTAACACATCATCCATATAAAAAACAATTTAATTTATAAGGCATTTTTTCCAGAACCTTTTTTTATTAATGCCTATAGAAATTTTATATAATTTTAAATATTTTTTAGGAGGAAAGAGAAATGAAAAAATCAATTGTTTTTTCTATTTTATTGGTAATGCTTGTTACATTATTACCAACGCCAGTTACACAAATTTCTGCCGAGACTTCTGATATTGGAGACCCTAATGATGACTGGCTTCATGTTGAAGGTAGCAATATTGTTGATAAGTACGGCAACAAAGTGTGGTTGACCGGGGCTAACTGGTTTGGCTTTAATTGTAGAGAAATGATGCTTTTAGATTCTTATCACAGCGATATCGTAGCCGATATAAAAATCGTTGCCGATAAGGGTATAAATGTAGTCAGAATGCCAATTGCCACCGATCTTTTATATGATTGGAGCAAAGGTAAATATCCAATGTCAACAGATACATATTTTAACAACCCTGCTGTACAAGGAATGAACAGCTTTGAATTGTTTAATTTCATGTTGGATAATTTTAGAAAAGTAGGAATTAAAGTTATTCTTGATGTACATAGTGCTGAAACGGATAATATGGGACATACACATCCTCTTTGGTATAAAGGCTCCATAACTGAAGAGGTTTTCAAATCTGCCTGGGTTTGGGTAGCTAACCAATATAAAAACGACGATATAATAATTGGTTTTGATCTTAAAAACGAGCCTCATACTAATCCCGGTACTCTTAAAATTAAAAACGAAAGTGCTATTTGGGATGACTCTGATCATAAAAACAATTGGAAAAGAGTAGCTCAAGAAACTGCACTCGAAATATTGAAAGTACATCCTAATATTTTAATATTTGTTGAAGGAGTTGAAATGTATCCTAAAGACGGCAAATGGGATGACGAATCCTTCGATACAAGCCCTTGGACCGGAACTGACGATTACTACGGAAATTGGTGGGGCGGTAATTTGAGAGGCGTAAAAGATCACCCTATCAATTTGGGAAAATATCAAAGTCAGCTTGTTTACTCACCTCATGATTATGGTCCGTTAGTTTATGAACAATCATGGTTCTCTGGTGATTTTGTCACTGCAAACGATGCGGCTGCACAAAAAATTCTATATGAACAATGTTGGAGAGATAACTGGGCGTTTATTATGGAAGATGGAATATCTCCCCTGCTTATGGGCGAATGGGGCGGATTAACTGAAGGTAATGACAAACTACTTGATCTTAACCTTAAATATCTAAGATGTATGAGAAATTATATTTTAGAAAACAAATACAAACTCCACCACACTCTATGGTGTATAAATATTGACTCAGCCGATACGGGCGGTTTGTTCACTCGTGATGAAGGTACTCCTTTTGAAGGCGGAAGAGATTTAAAATGGAACGATAACAAATATGATAATTATCTATTGCCTGTTTTATGGAAAAATGAAGACGGTAAGTTCCAAGGTTTAGACCACAAAATACCGCTAGGTAAAAACGGAGTAACATTACCTACCGGTTCATCACCTGTGACACCTACAAAATCACCTGTAACAGGAACCCCTACTCCAACCCCTGTAGTAACTCCGACTCCAACCGGCGCAGTTATTATAAAAGGTGATGTAGATGGTAATGGTTCCGTTAACGCAATTGACTTTGCTATATTCAGAAATTATCTTCTTGGAAATATTAAAGAATTACCTGCAGAAGATGATGTTGCAGCTGGAGATTTAAATGGGGACGGAGAAGTAAATGCAATTGACTTTGCTACCTTGCGTATGTACCTTTTAGGTATGATAAGTAAATTTAGTGCATAGTAACTTTCAAGAACCAACAAACTAAAGTTAAGCTTATAAATATTCAATTATGAGACATCAAGAGCCATCCTTTTTCGATGGCTCTTATTATAACCATAGTAAGATAATAGATATTTATTATCTTACTTAGAAATATAATTCAAAATTCTTGCCAAAAATAGTCTTTTAATCGTAATATTATAATATAAGCACATTCCATATAATTATGTGCATTAAAATTTTTAATAGGAGGGTTAGATATGAAGGTATTAAAAAATCTTAAATCGTGTACCGCTATTGTGTTATCTGCTGTGATGGTTTTGGGATTAACACTTACAACAGGTTTATTTCCAGCCAAAGAAGTCAATGCAGCAATGGTTTCCGGCGACAAATTTGTAGGAAACATTATTGCTGGCAATGTACCATCCAATTACGAAACTTATTGGAACCAGGTAACACCTGAGAATTCAACAAAATGGGGCAGTGTTGAGTCAAGTAGGGGCAGAATGAACTGGAATCAGTCAGATATGGCTTATAATTATGCCAAAACTAATGGTATGCCCTTTAAATTCCACACTTTAGTATGGGGTAACCAGGAACCAAACTGGGTAAGCAGTCTTTCAGCCTCGGAGCAAAAGGCAGAATTAATAGAGTGGTTTGAAGCTGCTGCAGAAAAATATCCCGATTCTGAATTCATCGATGTTGTTAACGAACCTTTGCATGCACCGCCATCTTATAGAAATGCAATAGGTGGAAATGGTTCAACAGGATGGGATTGGGTAGTATGGTCCTTTGAACAGGCAAGAAAGTATTTTCCAAATTCCAAATTACATATAAATGATTATGGTATAATAGGCGATCCAAATGCAACAGCTAATTATCTTAAAATTATAAATATTCTTAAGGACAAGGGTTTAATAGACGGAATAGGAATTCAGTGCCACCATTTCAACATGGATAATGTTTCTACAAGTACAATGAAGAATGTTTTAAACTCCTTATCTGCAACTGGTCTCCCTATATATGTGTCCGAGCTCGATATAACCGGTGATGACAATACTCAATTGGCAAGATACAAGGAAAAATTCCCTATACTTTGGGAAAACCCTAACGTAAAAGGTATTACTTTGTGGGGATGGATTCAAGGACAAACTTGGGTTGACAATACACACCTAATGACTTCATCCGGTGTTGAACGTCCTGCTTTAACATGGTTAAAATCCTACCTAAGCAGTACAAATGTCCAACCTTCACCTACTATTCCAATACCTAATGCGACCGCAGCAGGCATCAAAATATTGCTTGGTGATGTAGATGAAAATGGTGTTGTCAATTCTTTAGACTTTGCAAAATACAGGATGTATTTACTTGGAACAGTTAGTTCTCTTCCTGCTGCGGCAGACATAGATGATAATGGTTCTAAGAGTTCGATTGACTTTGCTATGTTAAGACAGCATCTCTTAGGAATGATTGAATTAGGTACTAGAACAATTTATGGGTCTCCTCCTCCATATAACACACCATCACCTCAAACTTTTACACCAACCCCAACTCAAACACCAACTCAACGTCCAACTCCAAAAGCCACAATTAAAGTAATGCCTTTAGGTGATTCAATAACCGATGGTATTTTTGTTCCAGGTGCATACAGAAACAAACTTTGGAAAAATATAACCAGTAATGGGTTAACTGTAGATTTTGTTGGTTCTATGACAAATGGTTCTTCAGAACTCGGAGATAAGAATCACGAAGGTCACTCCGGCTGGAGAATTGATGAGATTAGTAATAAAATCAATTCCTGGATGGATACCTACAAGCCTGATATCGTCCTTTTGCATATTGGTACAAATGATATTTCTCAAAAATACGATTTAAATAATGCACCTAACAGATTAAGTGACTTAATTGACAAAATCTGTGCCAAATTGCCTACTGGTGGAAAGCTTTATGTGGCTACTATTATCCCTATAAGCTATGCAGATCCAAGATCTTATAATTCTCAACTTTCGGGGATTGTGCAGAATAAGTCTAGTCAAGGAAAACCTGTATATTTAGTAGACATGTATAGTGCACTTACCCTTAGCGATCTTGCTACGGATGGAGTTCACCCAAATGCTAACGGCTACAATAAAATGGGAGATGTTTGGTTTAATGCTATAAAAGGTGATTTATCCAAATAATCTATTCTCCTTTTAAACATCAAGCAAAAGGTATTGTACAATAAAATTTTTATCGTAGTTATTGTGCAATACCTTATTTATACCCTTTTTTACGTCTATTTTCCTGACACTTGTTTTTTCTATCCTCTATCTAAATAAGTCACACAAAATGTAGTTAAAGAAATTCTAAATATGCCGATAAAAATTATAAGATATCTAGAGTTATGCCAATGCCTCTATGATATACAATTCAAAGCGTCATATTACAATGTATATGAGTTTTGAAATAAGCAAAATCAAATAAATAACTGACCAACTGGAGTTTCAAAAAACTTGATTTGATGGGTTTTGTATCAAAATATTGAGTATGTATTTTTTGAAACTTCCTAACTAATGACCGTAATGGGGGAAACCTAATGATCCACTTTGCAGGTTATAAAATCATAGAAGAAATCTCTACAGATAGTAATTCGATAATTTTACGGGGAACCCGTAATTTAGATAATTGTCCTGTCATAATTAAGTTATTAAATAAAGAATATCCCTCCACAAAAGAACTATCCGATTTCATACGGGAATATGAAATTATGGACAGGATAATTGGTGATGGTATAATAAAAGCTTATTCCACGGAAAAATATAACAACAGTATTGCAATAATTTTAGAGGATATAGGTGGAGAATCGGTTGACAAGATATTGCACTCCATTAAATTAGATATTATGGAGAAATTGTCACTGGCAATAAAAATGACCGAAAGCCTAATTCAACTCCATAATCAAAATATTATTCATAAAGATGTAAATCCAAGCAACTTTATTTGGAATTATATTACAAATCAGGTAAAAATAATTGATTTCGGCATTTCAGCCGAATTAATCCGAGAAGCATCTCAATGCATTAATTTGAACATTTTAGAAGGTTCATTAAATTATTTATCCCCTGAGCAGACCGGTAGAATAAACAGGCCTATCGATTACAGAACTGATCTATATTCTCTAGGTGTGACCTTTTATGAGCTGTTCGCCGAGCAACTACCTTTTAATTGTAATGATGAATTAGAACTGGTATATTCTCATATAGCTAAAACTCCAATTCCTCCAAAAGATATAAACATTGAAATCCCTGCCGTTATCTCAGATATAATTATGAAACTGATGTCTAAAACAGCAGAAGATAGATACCAATCTGCATTAGGCTTAAATAAGGATTTAGAGCACTGTTTAAAATTGCTTGAAGAAAAAAAGGAAGTTAACAGCTTAATACTAGGCAAGGAAGATATTCTCGACAGATTTGAGATTCCCCATAAATTATATGGACGTGAAGAAGAAATAAAAACATTGATTAGTGGCTTTGAAAAAGCAGCTAATGGCCATTGCGAGTTTTTGTTGGTAAGCGGTTATTCTGGAATTGGAAAATCCTCACTGATTCATGAAATTCGCAAACCTATAACTGGCAAAAAAGGTTATTTTATATCCGGTAAATATAATCAATTCGAAAGAGATGTCCCCTATTACGGGATAACTCAAGCCTTTAAAGAATTAATAAGACATTTGCTAGCACAGCCACAAGCTATTTTGGATAATTGGAAATCTCGTCTCCTAGATGCCATGGGATATAACGGACAGGTTATCCTAGATGTAATACCTGAGTTGGAACAGATTATAGGACCTCAGCCCCAGGTAACCGAGCTCAACCCCTTAGAAGCTCAAAACCGTTTTAAGATGATTTTCCGCGAATTTATCAATGTTTTTGCCAAGCAGCAGCACCCATTGGTAATCTTTCTTGATGATCTTCAATGGAGTGATACTTCTACCCTAGACCTACTCAAATATATATTGGAAACTGGTAAAACTCATCATATACTTTTTATAGGAGCATACAGAGACAATGAAGTAAACGCTGGGCATCCCCTTTACAAACTACTAGGAGAGCTAAAAAACGCTCAACAAAGTTCAACTCTCCCCTTTAGTCAAATGTTGTTGAAACCATTGGAATTCTCAGCTATAAATCAATTGATAGCTGACACATTTCATAGACCTTTCAATGAAACTACAGCTTTGACAAACATAATATTTCAAAAGACCAAAGGGAATCCGTTTTTTGTCAGTCGGGTTTTAAATTCCTTGTACCTTCAAGGCATCTTCACATTTTTGTCGGAAAAAGGCTATTGGGAATATGATCTCAAAAAAGTAGACGCTGTCGAAATAAGCGATAATGTGGTAGACTTGCTTGTGAAAAATCTTGAATCTTTGCCAGTGCCAACAATGGATATTCTAAAGCTAGTTGCCTGTATTGGATCTCAATTTGATTTGGTTACCGTATCACAAATAAGCAAAAAATCTGTCTGGGAACTTGGTAAGGATTTATGGGTAGCTATTGAAGAGGAAATTGTATTGCCTCTAAACAATAATTACCGATTTATTAACACCCTAGAAAAAGAGAAAAATCCCACCGATCTAGAAATAAGTTTTTGTTTTGCTCACGACCGCCTCCGACAGGCAGTGTATTACCTAATCCCAGAACGGGAAAAATGTGAAATTCATTTAAGCATTGGTAATGAGTATTTAAAGTCTTTTAGGGAAACCAAACAGACAGATGCGATTTTTGACCTGGTTAATCATTTAAATATTGGCAGAAACTTAGTTAATCAGGAGGATGAAAGAATTGAGCTTGCAGATTTAAATATTATGGCCGGAAACAAAGCAAAAAAGTCCACTGCTTTTGCGGTTGCGTTAAACTATTTTGAAACTGCCAAATCACTTTTATCCGATGAAGAATGGAAATTAATGCCTGAAAAATATTTTAACTTATTGTTGGAACAGACAACCGTTGCTTTTTTGTCCGGTGACTTATTAAAAGCCGACGCTATTTGTGAGCATTTATCAAAAATGGCAAGTAGCAACCTTGAAAAAGCCTCTGTTTCCAACATCAAAATATTAATACTAATTTTTCAGGGCAAACTATCGGAAACAATATACGAAATAAGAAAGTCACTGCAGCTGATTAATATTTCTTTTCCTGAAAGCGCTGAGGAGATTAGCCGGAATATACAGGATGGAGTTCTTAGAATGCAGCAGCATTTAGCCTCTATGACAGTTGAAGATCTTACCAATCTACCTGAAATGAAAGATCCTGAAAAACTTATGGCAGTTCAAATGCTCCAAATGGCTCCAATTGCACTCCAAGCGAATCCACTGCTTTTTAACCTGTCAACGCTGATTACGTTTGAATTAACCTTGACCTATGGAACATCACCTTTATCGTGTAGATGTTTTAGTGATTTCGGTCACACTATAGGAAAAGTTCTCGCTGATTATAAAACCGGTTATAAACTAGGTCAGGCTGCTTTTGCTTTAATAAACAAATTCAAAGCAGAATCCCAAAAACCTTCAGTTTATTATATCTTCCCTTATATTTCCTACTGGAGAGTTCATTATAAGGAAAGTATAGACTATTATGATCTTTCCTATAGTATAGGTCTAAAAATCGGAGATATTATGCATGCAACTTATGCTATCTCCCATAAAATTCACTTATTAATGTGGGTTGGCAGGAATCTGAACGAGTGCAAAGCAGAAACAGAAAATATCATCATTTTTCTCAAGCAGTCTAAAGGTGCGGCTCCTTTAGCTTTAGCTGAAATTATTTACTATGCGATTGAGGAATTCCAAACTAACCCTAATGGTGTTCCATTGCAGAACCTTCAACTTGATTATGAATCAAGATATAGTAAAGTAATGAAGAGGATTGACAAAATTCGCAATTCAACTTATTTAGCCAGATTTTATCTTTATAACGTATATATAAGCATTGTTTTGGATGATATGGCAGCAGCAGAAAAGTGGAATACGTTGGTAGAAGAGATTGGTTTTGTGGAGATCTATGATTTTGCGATGCCCGATTATTATTTTTTTAAAGCTATGCTCTTTATTTACAAATGGAAATATTCCAAACCTGATGAACGTATAGAAATAAAAGAATCCCTCAACAATATTAAAAAGAAAATGAAAAGTTGGACGGAAAACTGTCCTGCTAATTTTGCCCATAAATATTACTTGCTATCTGCTCAAATTGCTATTATGGAGAATGACTCCCTTGATACTATCGTCGAGCTTTTTAAAAAGGCATTGGATTCAATCGGTAACAATGATTTTATTCAATATAGAGCTCTCTGCAACGAATTGTATGGAAAGTTCTGGCTGGATAAAGGCGATGATAAAATTGGAAAGACATTTATCCGTGAAGCACACTACTTATATGAGCAATGGGGTGCTTATCGAAAGGTCAAACTTTTAGAAAAACAATACTCCCCTTATTTTGTTAGTGATAAGGCTTCCCAACAAGTAACTAAAGCTACAAAAGGAACAATTTCAAAAATAACTCACAGTTCAATTGATATGACTTCTATTTGGAAATCTGCTCAGGCTATCTCTAGTGAAATTAAGATCGAAAAGCTTTTAACGATATTAATCCGTATAATGATTGAAAATGCTGGTGCTCAACGGGGTTGTATATTGCTCCGAAATGAAGTTGACGGTCAATTTTATATTGAAGCTATTCAGGACATTAATTCCGATAAAATTCAGACTGTACATTCTCTTCCCCTAACAGAAAACGGGGAACTGTGCTTGGAAATTGTACAATTCGTTACTCGAACAAGAGAAACCCTGGTTATTCATGACGCTTGTTCTGATGATACTTGGCAAAACAATTCTTATATCATAAATAACCGGATCAAATCTGTACTATGCATGCCAGTTTTTTATCAAAACCGGCTTAAGGGAGTTGTCTACTTAGAGAACAATCTTTCTGATAATGTATTCACTTCTGAAAGATTAGAGGCTCTAAAAATCTTGTCTTCCCAGGCATCCATTTCAATTGAAAATGCCAGACTTTATGAAAATATGGAAGAGAAAGTTAGAGAGAGAACACTCCAACTAAATAACGCTAATGAAAAACTTAAAGAGTTATCATTACATGATCCATTGACGGGATTGCATAATAGAAGGTATGCTTTCGAGTTCACCTTTGATAAAATAACTCAATTTATTCAAAACAAGGTTATATCACTTAACAATAATGAGAAAAGACAGTTATCAGTAGACGGAAATGTTATTGGGGTATTTTTAATTGATATTGATCATTTTAAAGCAGTAAATGATACCTATGGCCATTCTGTCGGAGATACTGTATTAGTTACAATATCAAAAGTTCTCAAGCAGATGATTCGAGGCGAGGACATCTTAGTTCGTTGGGGTGGCGAGGAGTTCCTGATCATTTTATATAACACAAAACCTGAATATTTGGAAAAGTTCGCAAAGAAAGTACTTGATAAGATAGAAAAAACCCCAATAAAAGCATCGGAAAATGAAACAATACATAAAACCTGTTCCATGGGATATGCAGAAATGCCTTTAGATTTAACCAATCCTAAACTATTAAACCTTGAACAGATGATAAATATAAGTGATTATGCATTATATTGCGCCAAAGAGAACGGAAGAAATTGTGCAGCTCACTTTAAGTTAGTAAAAGCAGTTGGTACAGAGGATGAACTAAAGAAATACTTAATAAATTTATCAAAATCCACTAAATTGAATGAAGAATTTTTCAAAATTGAATTTCTTTAGCCTAAATTAAGTTTTGCGACAAAATATGAGCTAGTATTTTCCATCTATTAAATATATAATGTATTATGGATCTAAAGATAGGCAAATGTAATATTGTATAAAACTCTCAATAGTAATACCAAAATAATTATAAGACAATTAAAGGAGGATTTAGCATGAAATTATGTTGGCTGGGACATTCAGGATTTTTGTTGGAGTTAGGCGGTAAAAAAATATTAGTAGATCCATTTATTAAAGGAAATGGTAAATTTCCCGACAATTTAGCAAGTGAAATTAAGGACCCTGATTATATTTTAATAACCCATGGGCATGATGATCATATAGCAGATGCGACAAATTTATACAATTCGAGTGTTACAAAGATAATTTCCAATGCCGAAATATGTAGTTGGTTTTTTGGACAAGCTGTTACAAATTGTGTCTTTATGAATATTGGTGGAAGTTTTATTGAAAATGATATACAATTCACTATGGTTGAAGCATTACACAGCAGCAGCATAACTTCAGGAAATCAGATATTATATGGTGGATTAGCCTGTGGATTTATAATAAAGTATAAGGATGTATCTATTTATCATTTTGGAGACACCGAGATTTTCGAAAACATGAAATTAATAGAAAAGAATCACAAACCAAACATTGGACTAATTCCAATTGGAGATAGATTTACGATGTCTCCTGGCATTGCTGCATCTGCCTGCAATGAATATTTCAATTTTGATTTGGTTGTACCAATGCACTACGGTACTTTCCCATTGATAACCGGTTCACCGGAAGATTTTATTAAGCATTTAGATAAAAAGGAATCTGCTAAAGTTTTGCAACCGGGAGAATTCATTGATTTGGGTTCATATTGAATATAATAAGGCTTCAAAACCAGTGTAGAAATCCTTCTATTGCATTCTGTATTTCCATAAGCCGGATTTTTTTCACTTGGAAGTATTCCTCTGAGGTTAATAACTTTTATTCCAGCAATGCTATTTCATAGGTGGAAATCATATAGTTGATTAATAAATATAAACCTTCTTAATGGAGGTTTTTTTTTGCAAATATGTTTTGTTACACTTCAACTTTCCCAAAGCATTTATTGATACTTTACCGTTAACACAACACTATTTATAATGATGTGCGTAATAAATTTGAGTTATAATGAAAAAGGCCATCAAATCAATTTTTTAAGACAGGAGTCAACTTTTTGGAATATCCAATTTAGATTTATTCGAGCAAATGTGGTGAAAAAAGTTTAAAAATACCTATAAATAATGTACAATGTAAAATATACACAATTGATTATGGGAATTATTTCGGTGAGTTTTGTGTAGATAAGGCCAAAAATATAATTTTCCAGATAACAATTTCAAT
The DNA here is from genome assembly GCA_023421115.1 of Bacillota bacterium. GTDB lineage: Bacteria > Bacillota > Clostridia > Acetivibrionales > Acetivibrionaceae > Acetivibrio. Next base: position 29,018 of record JAEZUI010000063.1, read on the forward strand.
AGATACGCTATTTATATTATTAACAATCATAATGGGGGAAGCATAATGATCCGCTTTGCAGGTTATAAAATCATAGAAGAAATTTCCATAGATAGTAATTCAATAATTTTACGAGGAACCCGTAATTTAGATAATTGTCCTATCATAATTAAGATATTGAATAAAGAATATCCCTCCTCCAAAGAACTATCCGATTTCATACGGGAATATGAGATTATGGACAGGATAACTGGTGACGGTATAATGAAAGCTTATTCCATGGAAAAATACAATAACAGTAGAGCAATCATTATGGAGGATATAGGCGGTGAATCGGTTGACAAAATATTGCACTCCACTAAACTAGATCTTGTGGAAAAATTGTCACTGGCAATTAAAATGACCCAATGCCTGATTCAACTCCATAAGCAAAATATTATTCATAAAGATGTAAATCCAAGCAACTTTATTTGGAACTATAAAACAAACCAGGTAAAAATCATTGATTTCGGTATTTCTGCCGAATTAATGCGAGAAGCATCTCAATGCATCAATTTAAACATCTTGGAAGGTTCATTGAATTATTTATCTCCCGAGCAGACCGGTAGAATAAATAGACCCATCGATTACAGAACCGATTTATATTCTCTAGGTGTGACCTTTTATGAGTTATTCACTGAGCAATTACCTTTTAAGGGTAATGACGAATTAGAGCTGATTTACTCTCATATTGCTAAAACTCCAATTTGTCCAAAAGAAATAAATCTTGAATTGCCTGCCACCATCTCAGATATAATTATGAAACTTATGTCTAAAACAGCAGAAGAAAGATATCAATCTGCGTTTGGCTTAAAAAAGGATTTAGAACACTGTTTACAATTGCTTGAAGAAAAAAAGGCAGTTTACGGCTTAACACTAGGCAAGGAAGATATTGTCGACAGGTTTGAGATTCCTCATAAATTATATGGTCGTGAAGAAGAAATCGAAGTATTGATTAATGGTTTTGAAAAAGCAGCCAGTGGTCATTGTGAGTTTTTGCTGGTAAGCGGTTATTCCGGTATCGGAAAATCCTCACTAATTCATGAGATTCGTAAACCTATAACTGGTAAAAAAGGCTATTTTATATCAGGTAAATATAACCAATTCGAAAGAGCTGTCCCCTACTACGGGATAACTCAAGCGATTAAGGAACTAATAAAACAGTTGCTGGCACAGCCGCAATCAAGTTTGGATAATTGGAAATCTCGCCTCCTGGATGCAATGGGCTTAAATGGACAGATTATCCTCGATATACTACCTGAATTGAAACAGATTATCGGACCTCAACCTCAGGTAACCGAGCTCAATCCCTTAGAAGCTCAAAGCCGTTTTAAAATGATTTTCAGTAAATTTATAAATGTTTTTGCTAGGAAGGAACATCCACTAGTAATTTTTCTTGATGATCTTCAATGGAGTGATACTTCTACCCTGGACTTGCTAAAGTATATATTGGAAACTGGAAAAGGTAAGTATATCCTTTTCTTAGGGGCATACAGAGACAATGAGGTAAAGGTTGGTCATCCCCTTCAAAAACTGCTGGAGGAACTTAAAAACGGACAACAAGGGTCAACTCTGCCCTTTAATCAAATATTTCTCAAACCTTTGGAATTCTCTGCAATAAATCAATTGATAGCCGACACATTTCATAGTCATCCCAATGAAACCAAGTCTTTGACAGACATAATCTTACAAAAAACCGATGGAAATCCATTTTTCGTAAGGAGAGTATTGAGTTCATTATATCTTCAGGGTACCTTCACATTTTTGTCGGAAAAAGGCCAATGGACATATGACCTAAAAAAAGTAGAAGCTATCGAAATAAGCGATAATGTGGTAGACTTGCTCGTAAAAAGTCTTGAATCTTTGCCTGTCTCAGCAATGGATATTCTCAAGCTGGTTGCCTGCATTGGGTCCCAATTCGATTTAACGACCGTCTCTCGGATCAGCAAAAAATCATTATGGGAACTTGGCAAGGATTTGTGGGTAGCCATCGAAAAGGAAATTGTTCTGCCGCTAAACAACAATTACCGGTTTATCAATACACTCGAAAGAGATATGACTCCTTCGGATCTGGAAATGCGTTTTTGCTTTGCCCACGACCGCCTCCGACAGGCAGTGTATTCCCTGATTCCAGAACGGAAGAAATGTGAAATTCATCTAAACATAGGGAATGAGTATTTAAAGTCTTACAGGGAAACAAAACAGACCGATGCAATTTTTGATATGGTCAATCATTTGAATATTGGCAGGGATTTGATCGGTCAAAAGTATGAAAAAATTGAACTTGCGGATCTAAATATTATGGCCGGTAATAAAGCAAAAAAATCGACTGCTTATGAGGTAGCGTTAAACTATTTTGAAACAGCTAAATCACTATTGTCCGATGAAGAGTGGTCTACAATGCCTGATAAGTTCTTCGCACTATTATTAGAACTAGCAACGACTGCTTTGTTGTCCGGGGATTTATTAAAAGCTGACAACACATGCGAACATTTATCGATAATAGCTGATAATAACCTAAAAAAAGGTGATGTTACAAATATTAAAGTCCTAACGCTTATCTTTCAGGGTAAACTGAATGAATGCATCAACGAAATACGAAACACTCTGCTTCTATTCAATATTTCTTTACCTGTAAGTGATGAAGAAATTGAGCAAAAGATGCAAGAAGGCGTACTGAGTATGCAACAATTTTTAGCCCGCATAACTGTTGAGGAACTTGTCAATCTTCCTGTAATGAATGATCCGGAAAAGCTTATGGCAATGGAACTTCTTTTCCAAGCAGTTCCCCCTGGGCGTCAAGTCAATCCCACTCTATATTTTTTGGTGTCACTGATGATGTTTGAACTGACTTGTACTTATGGAATCTCGCCTTTATCCTGTAAATGTTTTGTCAATTGTGGCGTTATTCAGGGCAGGATACTTGGTGATTATGAAACCGGCTATAAATTGGGAGAGGCGGCTTTTGCATTAGCTAATAAATTTAATGCCGAAGCGGAAAAAACTTCAGTTTATTTTATTTTTCCATTCCTTTCTTACTGGCGAACTCATTATCAGGAATCCCTGGATTATTATGACATCGCCTGTAGAACGGGATTGGAAACGGGTGATCTTATGCACCTGACTTATGCTATTGCCCATAAAGTTCACTTATTAATGTGGGTTGGCAAAAATCTTACTGAGTGCAAGGCAGAAACAGAAAATACTATCGATTTTCTCAAGCAGACTAAAGCCAATGTCCCTTTGGTTTTAGCCGATATTGTTTACTATACGATTGAGAAATTTCAGACAATCTCTGAGCGCAATGACCAGTTATATTTTGAAAAAAAAGATAAAGAAATGATGGAGAGGATTGAAAGCATTCACAATATTGTCTATTTGGCTAGATTTTACGTATATAGTACCTATGTTAATATAGTTATGGATAATATGGAAGCAGCAGCAAAATGGAACACACTAGCAGATAAAATTATTTTTGCCGGAGTCTCGGATTTTACCATACCTGATCATTATTTATTTAAGGCTCTAATACTAATTTATAAATGGAATGATACAATACCAGAAGAACAACCCCAGATAAAAGTAACTTTATGCAATATTCAGCAAAAGTTGAAATACTGGGCGGAAAATTGTCCTGCCAATTTTGAACACAAATACTACTTAATTTGTGCCGGAATAGCAATTATAGAGAATAATTCCGTGGACACAATCATCGACTTTTTTCAAAAGGCAATGGATTCCATCAAAAATAACGACTTTATTCAAATAAAGGCAATCTGCAACGAATTATTTGGTAAGTTCTGGATAACAAGAGGCAATGAGACAATTGGGAAAGCATATATAAGGGAAGCACACTATTTATATAAACAATGGGGAGCCTATCGAAAAGTTAAGCTTTTAGAAAAGCAATACTCTCATTATTTTGTTACTGAGGACACTTCCCTACAAGCATCTAGCGTTACAAAAGGGACAATTTCAAAAATAACTCACAGTTCAATTGATATGACCTCCATTTGGAAATCTACCCAGGCCATTTCGAGTGAAATTAAAATCGAAAAGCTTTTAACGATATTAATCCGTATAATGATTGAAAATGCTGGTGCCCAAAGGGGTTGTCTATTACTTCGAAATGAAGTTGACGGACAATTTTATATTGAAGCATTTCAGGACATTAATTCTGATAAGATTCAGGTTATACATTCTCTTCCCGTAACAGAAAATAGGAAGCTGTGTCTGGAAATTGTACAATACGTTACCAGAACAAGAGAAACCCTGGTTATTCATAACGCCTGTTCCGATGATGCTTGGCAGAACAATTCTTATGTTATAGAGAACCGTATTAAATCTGTATTGTGCATGCCAGTTATTTATCAAAACCGGCTTAAGGGTGTTGTCTACTTAGAGAATAACCTTTCTGATAATGTATTTACTTCCGAAAGATTGGAGGCATTAAAAATCTTGTCTTCCCAGGCATCCATTTCAATTGAAAATGCCAGACTTTATGAAAACATGGAAGAAAAAGTAAGAGAGAGAACTATACAATTAAATAATGCTAATGAAAAACTCAAAGAGTTATCATTACATGACCCATTGACTGGCTTGCACAATAGAAGGTATGCTTTTGAATTCACCTTCGATAGGATAACTCAATTTACTCAAAATAAGGTATTATCACTGGACAATAATGAGTATGAAAGTGTAATTGGGGTATTTTTAATCGATATTGATCATTTTAAGTCGGTAAATGATACTTATGGACATTCGGTCGGGGACAATGTGCTAGTTACAATATCAAAAACTCTAAAACAGATGATTCGAGCCGAGGATATCTTAGTACGTTGGGGCGGCGAGGAGTTCCTGATTATTCTATATAATACAAAACCTGAGTATCTGAAAAAGTTTTCGAGGAAAGTTCTTGATAAGATAAAAGAAACACCAATAGCAGCATCCGAAAATGAAATAATATATAAGACATGTTCCATAGGATATGCACAGATACCTTTGGATGTAACCAATCCAAAACTGTTAAACCTTGAACAGATGATAAACATAAGTGATTATGCATTATATTGTGCTAAGGAGAACGGAAGAAACTGTGCAGCCCACTTTAAGTTCGTTAAACCTGTTGGAATAAAAGATGAACTAAAAAAGTATTTGGTGAATTTATCAAGAACTACTAAATTGAATGAAGAGTATTTCAATATAGAATTTATTTAATTATTCCATCCTGTGAATGTGCTTCAATTGCTTCAAAAAGAATCCATGTATTTATATACACTTTCACCAGCCTTCGCTAACGAGGCATAATAGCAGATTTATGTTCTTCACCATGCTCTCAGAAAGCCGCTCCATCTATCAAACCATTTATTTCTCCTCGTGGATCTATTATGCCAACATCCAATTTTACATCTTTTAATTCAAATGTATCCATTCGTAAGATATCCACATTTTTTGAAAAGAAATTATGCAAACTTCCACCTACGCCATAAAAAGAATTAACTTTATCATTAAGTTCTGCATAAATACCTAAATCATTTACTGCATCAGGCGATATAATTGTTTCTACTGCTCCTGTATCTATAACAACATTCTCAATTATTTTTGTTTTACCTCTAAAGTTTAACTTTATTTCAGTAAAAATTAAGCCATCTCTATATTCCATTTTCATTACATAGCACCTCTAAAACCGAAAATCTGCTTTATTTCAATATCAATTTTCTCATTTCCGGTATGATACACTAAAATATCATCTTTTGCTCTTACCTTCTGACAGGTTTTGGTTTGTAGTCTTGTATTGATTTTTGTATCAATCCTATCAGCTTGTTTTTGTCCATTTGCAGGTACTTATCCATCCTGCTGCCATCTATACCTGGAGTGTTTGCACCTTTGTTACTTTTTATGTTGTGTATTGCTGTTATTATTGTGACTTCGTTGAATGCAGCTTCCAGTATTCCGTTAAAACTTTTTCCTGTTTTGCTTTTCTCATAAATGAAATCAAGTGTATCTTTTAACTCCTGTTCGCTCGTGAAGCTGTGCTTAATGTTCATAGTCTTAGCTACGGCTCACAACCCATATTTCAGGGAGTTAGACTTCACTTCGTTTTAAATCTGTAATCAGCCTGTCTGGTACCCTTCGCCATGTGAACGGCTTTCCCGTTCTCAGACTACTACGATACCTGTGTACAACAATTACCTTCTTCGCAACTGCCATACTCCAGTTATTGTTGCATCCCTTGTTCCATTTCGTCTATCCTTATATTTGAGAGGTTTAGGTCCAACAAGGCGTACGCACGGATGCTGTGGCCTTTAATTGCTGCTACATTAGGCCCTTCCATTCCCTTTTACCATAGAGTATCCTGACTACAGTCACTGTATCGCTTTTTTCTGAAACGACATAAAAAAAAATAAAATTATCAACAAGTAAATCCTTATTCCTCGAAGTGCAAGCATCTCATCTCCTACAAGTGCATTTCTTAAAGGCATATCTTCAAGAGTAAGAATTCTTTTACCTATGTTATTGACTACTTTGAGTGCAATGTCAGGCTCATGTAACTCATAAGAAATATAATAACCTATTTCAAACAAATCTTTTTCTGCTAGCTCAGTAATAACAATGTTGTATTTACTCATTTTTCAGACCTTTCTTAATGTCACTTAATGCTGCACGAAATGGCCTAACATTTTTGTTTTTTATACATTCTAAACCTTCATCAATTAACTTATATAGTTCAAATTTCCCAACAAGTTTCTCGTAGGTCTCAATACTCATAACGGCTAAATCGCCTTGTCCATTTTTTGTAATATAAACAGGTTCGCTGTACTTATGACAAAACTCAGATATTTCATTATAATTGTTTCTTAAATCAGAACTTGGTCTTATTGTAGGCATACTAAGCACCTCCTCATTATATCAATATTTTGATATATCATCAACCTTAATATTTATCTCCAGAATTACACAAGCACCTTCTCCAGAGTGTGCCCCAAAACCGCCACACGGATGTGGCGTTCCAAACAACCAATTGCACCTAACGTGCACATGCCCGACGCCGTTTGAGCCAGACCCCAGTGAAAATACCCTTGAGAGCCGCTCCGCGGCCGGCGAAACGGTGTAGTGCGACTCTCCTGCATGGGATGACCCACAAAGCAATTCCTCATGCCCTTCTATCCGCACTTTTACGGGCATGTGTTGTTGAACTAAACCGCTAACGCGGTGGTTTTCCAAACTTTCTCTTCCAATATATCACACTTTCCTGTATTTCTAAAGTAAGAAAACTGAGCCCTCAATTCATTAATTCTGCTTATAGTGCTCTTAAATTTTTCTTCGAATCCGCACTTTGTAGGGAATGGAACATGAAACACATACCAAGACTTAAAAGCAAACATACTTTGCCCGAGGTTCTTTCAAAAGAAGAAGTGGCTTCTATTCTCAGCCATATTACAAACCTTAAACACAAAGCTATGATTACTACTATCTACTCCGCTGGTCTAAGAATAAACGAAGCTGCCCATCTTAAAATTTCAGATATTGACAGTAAGAATATGCGTATATTTGTTCGTCAGGGTAAGGGCAATAAGGATCGATTTACTCTGCTTTCAAAAAACAATCTGCGTCTGCTCCGGGATTATTACAGGGTGTACAAACCCAAAGAATGGCTTTTCCCTGGCTTCTTACCTTCAAACCCTATTT
>JAEZUI010000086.1 GCA_023421115.1 Bacillota bacterium
TCTATGCGACATCGTGTCGCGAGACGCTAAAAATGCCATCCGTGGCATTTTTGCTTCAAATTATCAAGCTTTCGGCAACAGCTTCTAATGCTCAGGTCAAGTAATTGCGTCATTTGACACTAAAACAAGTTTTTACTTTAATTAGGTTTATTTTTTGCGATTTTATTGTTAGGGCTTTTTAATATGGGTTTCGCTCATTTTGGTTTTTTGTGTTGTTTTAGAGGGCTATGCAAAACCAATTCCAAGGCTCTTTATCGGGCGGTCTACACACAAAATTCAGTTCCTCTCCTGTAGTAGGATGCTTAAATCCAATTCCGTAAGACCACAGCGCAATTTGCTGTCCAACCTTATTAACGTTCTTACCATATCTCTGATCCCCATATAATGGATGACCAATATGTGAAAACTGCACTCTTATTTGATGAGAGCGCCCAGTATGTAAATTAACCTTAACCAAGGTATAATCCTTAAACTCACCCATTACACAATAATCCAATATCGCCTGCTTAGCCCCCTTAACTTCTGGAGAAACCACACTTACAATGTTATTCTTTTCATCCTTCAAAAGATAGTTTTCAAGTCTGCCCTCTCTCCTATCCAGCTTGCCATGAACCACCGCAACATAAGTCTTGCTAAGTCCCCTTGTACGCACCTGATCCGATAATCTTGATGCAGCCTTTGAAGTCTTCCCAAAAACCATTGCACCACCAACAGGCCTGTCCAACCTGTGAACAAGCCCTAAATACACATTACCTGGCTTATTATACCTAACTTTTAGATCTTCCTTAAGAAGTGTAAGCATATCAGTGTCATTACTACTATCCTTTTGAACAGGGACATTAACAGGCTTTTCCACCACCAGCAAGTGATTGTCTTCATACAAAACATTAACTCTCTTATCGGGCCCCATTAGCTTTTTGACTCCCAACGACCGAAAATACCGCATGGTAGCACCAGCCCTGCTGAAGAAACAGGAAGTCCAACTTCACCGGAAGAGATGAAGCCTTTATGCTTTCTTCCGACAGTCATCTTTAAAATATTTTCCACCACCGTTGGTGAAAAACCGGTAGTATATGAATTTATAAGAAAGAAAAGAGGTTCTTCCGATAACGCATCCATACAAAGCTCAACTAAAGGATAAATCTCATCCTCAATTTTCCATATTTCACCTTTAGGTCCCCTGCCATAAGATGGCGGATCCATTATTACCGCATCATAAATACTTCCCCTTCTCTTTTCCCTTTGCACAAACTTAATTACATCATCAGTTATAAATCTGACAGGTCTGTCCGAAAGCCCTGAAATATTAATATTCTCCTTAGCCCATTGTACCATACCCTTTGAAGCATCCACATGGCACACTGAAGCTCCAGCATGCGCTGCAGCTACTGTTGCTCCTCCCGTATACGCAAAAAGGTTCAACACATTGACAGGTCTTTTAGCTGAACGTATTTTATCCATCATCCAACTCCAGTTAACAGCTTGTTCCGGAAAAAGTCCCGTATGCTTAAAGCCTGTCGGCTCAATATGAAAGGACATTCCCTTATAGGATATCTTCCATCTTTGGGGAAGCTTCTTTTTAAACTCCCACTTACCACCACCGCTTGAACTTCTGTGATAATGAGCATCAGCTTTGTCCCATAGCCCACTGTTATTGTTAGCAGGCCAAATTATTTGAGGATCAGGCCTTCTTAATACGTAAGTTCCCCACCTTTCCAGCTTTTCACCATTGCCAGTATCTATTAATTCGTAATCTTTCCAATCATCTGCAAGCAGCATTATATATAAAACCTCCATTCATTATGTACAAGTCTATTCCAATCTTAATTCCTAAAAAATTCGTGCTTTCTTTCAAAAATCTTCTTATAAAGCTTTATAGCACTTGAAATATTATATCACAAAAAGCCGTTTTTTAAAGATTCTCATACCAACTTCTTTTTAGGTGATTCCTAAAAAAACAACTGGTCAATTGGTGTTTCAAAAAAGCTGATTTTATTGGGTTTGAACTATAAACTTTGACTAATGAATTTTTTTGAAACACCTTATTCAAATAAGATAATTTATAAAAATAAAAAGCGCCCTAACTTGGTGCTGTTATTTTGTAACCAACTTGAATTGAATTGAATAATATATACTATCAAAGAAAAGGAGTTGATATTTTATGTCATGTAATAAGGGTATCTTTGGATGCGACAGTGAAATCTTATTCTTCATCCTCATATTCCTTTTATTGTTCTGCAACAACGGCTTCGGCTATAGAGATTAATGAAACTTAATAAACTTAGTTTAAGGCCATTATTAGCAAAAAAACAAAGTTAAGTGCGTTTTTCACATTATAACAGACTTAGTTATTAATGTAAGAAGGCACTGATACTACTTAGTGATGTGAAGAATAAACCTCCGCTTGGATATGTTTTAATTTTGTTTACTTTAAACAATTAGAAAAAGCGGAAGCAATGTTTTCACTAAAACTCAACAGTTAATATTGATGGAGCATCAGTTATGTGATGCTCCATCAATACTTTGCTCCACCTCTTTAAGTTTTGTTCGGCCTTTTAATTCACTCTATTTCTAGTTTCGTTATTTAAAAATGCTTTGATATTTAGCTCAATTTCATTTACAAGCCTTCTTCTCGCCTCAACACTTGCCCAGGCTATATGAGGCGTTATAAGTAATTTATCCTGTTTTTTTAAAGTCAGAAGAGGATTGTCAGACTTTACAGGTTCCGATTCTAACACATCAAGAGCTGCCCCTCCTATCAAATCTTCATCCAAAGCTTTTGCAAGATCATCTTCCTTCACAATTGCACCTCTTCCAAGATTTAAAAGTATGGCAGTTTTCTTCATGGACTGAAGGCTTTTATAGTCTATGAGATTTCTGGTTCTATCGTTTAATGGGGCATGTATGGATACTACATCCGATTCCCTAAGCAGTTTATCCATCTCAACTCTCTCATATTCCCCATTATCATTTCTACCTGAAGTTGAATAATAAATAACTCTGCAGCCAAACGCCCTTGCTATGGAAGCTACCGAACTTCCAATTGTCCCTAGACCGATAATTCCCCATGTCTTACCGGAAAGTTCTGCAAAGGGTTTGTCAAGATGAGTAAATATATCGCTTTTGGAATAATCCATAGTTTTAACATATTCATCATAATATTTAAGGCTCTCCATCAGATAAAACAACATGGCAAAAGTATGTTGTACCACACTCCCGGTGGAGTATCCTGCTACATTTGTAACTACTATTCCTCTGCTTTTTGCATATACTAAATCAATATTATTTGTTCCGGTTGCCGCAACACAAATAAGCTTTAAATTCAAAGCACCTTCCATATTACTTTTATTTAACACAACTTTATTTGTTATCACTATCTCCTGATCCTTAATCCTGTCTACTATCTCACTAGCTTTAGCTGTATTATATATTGTCACCTCTCCAAACTTGGACAGGCCTGACAAATCCGCATCACTTCCTAGTGCCTTCGCATCTAAAATGCATATTCTTGCCACCTTAATTACTCCTCCTTTAGGCCATTTCAAAAAATAACCCATACAACATTTAGGTCACAAAGCCCATCATGGAAGCTTAAAAGCTTCCAAACATAGGTACATTATTTTGCTATGCAAAAAATGTAAATCAGATTTTTTGAAATGGCAATTGACCTGTTATTTTTTTTGCAATCACCTTATTCAAGCTCTCTATCTAACTTATCATTCAAAAATGCCTGAGTTTGTTTCACTGCTTGTTTGCAAAAATACTCCTGACTGTTCACAACAGATTTCCCACGCTTACTAGAACGCCTATAATTGCCATTTTTATCAAGACACCTTGATTTTTCATTATCCTTTAAACAAACTTTTAGCATATCTTTTAAACTCGAGACAATAGCATTATCTTCGACGGGGATAAGTATTTCTACTCTTCTGTCAAGATTCCTTCCCATCCAATCGGCGCTTGAAAGATAAATCAATTCCTCTCCATCATTATAAAAATAGTATATCCTGCTATGCTCTAAAAATCTGCCTACAATGCTTTTAACACTTATGGTTTCGCTCAGTCCTTTTACTCCAGGTTTGAGACAGCATATTCCCCTTACAAGCAAATCTATCTTAACTCCAGCCTTAGATGCTTCATAAAGTTCATTAATTATCTCTTCATCCACAAGGGAATTAAGCTTTACAATTATTTTTGCCTTTTTACCATTGCTCGCATAATTAGCCTCCTGCCTTATAAGGTTTACAAACTTCTGTCTTAAATCTACAGGTGCTACAGCTAGCTTATACATCTTAGACAGGCGCGAATACCCTGACAGCATATTAAACAGGTTTGAAGCATCGGAACCAAAATAGGGGTCTGAAGTCATCAACCCGATATCGGTATAAAACTTTGCAGTAATATCGTTGTAGTTGCCTGTGCTCATATGAACATATCTCTTTATTCCATCGTCTTCCATTCTCACTATCAGCAAAATCTTACAATGGGTTTTTAGTCCAACAAGTCCATATATAACGTGGCATCCCGCCATTTCCAACCTTTTTGCCCATATAATATTATTTTGCTCGTCAAACCTAGCTTTTAGCTCAACAAGTACAGTTACCTGCTTCCCATTCTCTGCTGCTTGTGCAAGGGCTTCAACTATCGGTGAATTACCACTAACCCTGTATAGGGTCTGCTTTATGGCAAGCACTTTTGGGTCAAAAGCCGCTTGCTTAACCAATTCAGTTACGGGGTCAAAAGTATGATAAGGATGATGCAGTAAAATGTCCTCTTTTGATATAGCTTCAAACAAATCTTCATAAGCTTCTAACTGCGGTACAGGTTGAGGCCTGTAAAGGGGATATTTTAAAGCGGATAGCCCGGACAGAGAATAAACCTTCATTAGGAAAGTCAAATCTAAGGGGCCTTTTATTTCATATATACCTTCTTTAGGAACTTCCAACTCTTCTGTAAGAATACGAAGGAGCTCATCACTCATTCCATATTCAATTTCTAACCTTATAACCATTCCCCATTTTCTCTTTTTGATAAACTGCTGAATTGCCTCTAAAAGATCCTCTGCTTCTTCTTCATCAAGACCCTGATCGGTATTTCTTGTAATACGGTAGCAGGCCATTGTAATAATATTATGACCAGTAAATAGAGTATCAATGTACATTTTTATTATATCTTCAAGTAAAATAAGATACTTACAGTTGCCTTCCTGTGGCAATTCCACAAGTCTTTCAAGCACCGAAGGAACCTGAACCATTCCAAATACTGGTTCATTCTCATCTTCCTTGTTTTCAAGGAGCAGTGCAACATTTAAGCTTTTATTAAGTATCAACGGAAAAGGCCTGCTCCTATCTACAACCATAGGCGTCAACACTGGAAATATTGTTCTATAATATAGATTCTCGATAAAAACTTTCTGATTCTCATTTAAATCCTTTGGTTTCAGAAAAAAAATATTTTCTTTCTTCAAACAAGGCAATAAGGACCTATTGTAACAACTATACTGGTCATTTATCATTCTATGAGCTCTTTCAGAAATCAGGTTAATTTGATCTGAAGGAGTAAAACCTCCAATATCCGGTTCATTAAAGCCTGCTAATATTTGATCAAATAAGGATGCTACGCGAACCATAAAAAACTCGTCAAGATTTGAACTGACGATAGATAAGAATTTTATTCTTTCCAAAATCGGATTACTGTTAGCATCGCAAGCTTCCTCTAGAACTCTATCATTAAATTCCAGCCAGCTTAGCTCACGATTAAAAAAATTACTGTTCATATTATTTTCATTTTTTTTCATATATATCATCCCCTATGCCTTATAACAGGTTTATTTCCCATTACTTCTTCAAAAAATGTCGCATTGCTGTTAAAGCTCCATTCCTCAAGCAGTGTATCTTCCTTAGTAGATATATCAAAATAAAGTTCATTTCCGCTCTTGCTTATTTTTAAATCAATTATTTTCTGTTTATGTGAAATATCCAAAGCCTCAGAAACACGCAAAATAACTGCCAATTTTGACACAATTATCTGCTCACTAGGCTTTAATGCTCTATAATTCTCATGGGATAAATCAGGAATATCATCGCTGTGATATCTGACAACATTAGCAACAACATTAAGTTCTTCATCAGAAAAACCCATAATATCCAAAAAACGGACTATATTATAGGAATGAATATCATGACTGTTGTGATTTAAGTATTTACCCACGTCATGCAATATTGAAGCCACTCTTAAATATAATCTTTCCCGGTCTCCAAGCATGTGAATTTTAGTCATCTGATCAAATATTGATAAAGTTAAATTTTCGATAAAAACACTATGTACTTCATCAATAGCATATTTTTTTCCTATATACCATACAGAACTGATTATATTGTCTATGGCTTCCTTACGTCCTGCAACATCATATCTTTCATCAATCATATCAGCTAAAAGTCCATGTCTTAACGAAACCATAGGCGTGTATATGCCACCGGCCTCCGTCATATTTAAAAAACTGTTAAACAATATTATTGATGGCAACAGTATCTGAGCTTGGTTCTTTTTTAGTCCAAATTCTTCTTTAATTTGTGTTGTTGTATGCCTGTGAACTTTTGAATATAATTTTTTAAGTTCATCCTTAGCGATAAAACTCGGCACTTCTTTACCCTCAATACTGCTGCATAATCCGCTAATAGTCTTAAGTTCACCGCCTAGTCCGATAAAATTGTTAATTCTTAACTTTGGTAATATCTCTTCTAAAAAATCAATCCTGCTATCAATAAATTCTTCCATTATACTTGGAAAATCTAAGGTCTTTTTTTCAAGATCAGCCAAAATTTCGCTCAGCCTTAATGACCCTACTTTAATATACTCAGTAAATTTCAGGCTTCCAAGATTATATACAGATATTTCAACACCACCGGAGCCAATATCTACTATCAGTGTTCCTTTTTCAGAAAACATTCTATCGTTTATCATATGATTGCGAATTGCCTTGTACATCAAAAAGCGTTCTTGGGCATTATTAATTATTTCAACTTCTAGCCCTGATCTTATTCTGATCTGTTCAAGAACATATTCTCTGTTTTCGGCTTCCCTTATTCCGCTTGTCGTCACTGCGCGATAGTCTTTGATCTTATAGTCCTGCATCAGCTTGTAAAATCCTTTCAAAGTGTTGCAGGTGTCGTGAATTGACTGAACTTGAATTCTTCCGAAGGCAAAGGTATCTTTCCCTATATTAGTAGGCTGATATAAATCTTCCATAGGAATAACTTCGCCATTTGCCTTGATCTGTGCAATCATCATTCTAAGAGCATTAGAACCTACATCTATAGCCGCCAATACTTTAAATTTGCCTCTATCCATAATTAAATTTGACCTCTTCCCCTTGATTTACCAATACTTTTAACCTTTACACCTCTCTCTAACATACTAAAAGAAGCAAAATGGCTAGGACTCAATTTCCCCAAACTTTTATTAAGGCCATTTTAAAAAATAACCTATACAATATTTAAGTCAGAAAGCCCATCATGGAAGCTTAAAAGCTTCCAAACAGAGGTACATTATTTTGCTATGCAAAAAATGTAAATCAGATTTTTTGAAATGGCAATTGACCAGTTATTTTTTTTCAATCACCTAATTATAATTATACCATTTTTTTTGCTGTGGTAAAATTGTTTCATTTGGCAAAAATAATAATTTATTTTATATATTTTCCGTGGACCATTTACAAAATACCATTATAAAATTATAATTATCATGCAATTATTTTTTTTAGGAGTGAGGGAATTATTATGGAAATTAAATCCTTAAAAAAGTTAAAACTTTATGGTTTCAACAATTTAACCAAGACACTAAGTTTTAATATATATGATATTTGCTATGCAAAAACACTTGAGCATAGGAAAGGTTATATTGACTATATTGACGAGCAGTATAATGCAGAGAGGTTGACTGCAATACTCACTAATGTTTCTAATATTATTGGAGCAAATATATTGAATATTTCCAGTCAAGATTACGAACCACAGGGTGCTAGTGTTACAATGCTTATTTCTGAAGAAAAAATAACAAGCTCTCATGATCATGACCATGAAGACGACCCAAACCAAACAGAGTCTCCCGGTCCTGTCCCTGAGACTGTATTGGCACATCTAGATAAAAGCCATATAACAGTCCACACTTATCCCGAAAGCCATCCTGACGACGGTATAAGTACTTTCAGGGCTGATATTGATGTGTCTACTTGTGGACGTATTTCCCCCTTGAAGGCTCTAAATTATCTAATTCATAGTTTTGATTCTGATATAATAACTATAGATTACAGAGTTAGGGGTTTTACCCGCGATGTAGAGGGCAAGAAGTTTTTTATAGATCATAAAATAAATTCTATACAAAACTATATTGCCAGTGAAACTAGAGATCAATATCACACAGTAGATGTAAACGTATACCAGGAAAACATATTCCATACAAAGATGCTGCTTAAGGATTTCGATTTGGACAATTATTTGTTTGGTTTAACAAAGAAAGAATTACAACAGGGTGAAAAGAAAAAAATCAAGCAAAAAGTAAAAAAAGAAATGTCTGAAATTTTTTATGGGAGAAATATACCAAAGGTCTAATATAATAAATATCGTTCTTTTTTCATTAAGAGATTATTACAGCATTACTCCATATTTGAGCCTTGTTTGGAAATCATTCCGATACAAGGCTCAATGTATTTACCTTTTATTCACTTCAAAAATGGTTATCCTGTTTTATATAGAGCATTCTTTATGATAAAATATTTTTAGGAATCACCTAAAATATTTATGCAAACTTTAAGAAATTAACATTGTGTAGACATATATTCGCCCCTTATAAACGAATATATATATATATGCTTTTTTTAATGGAGGTGGTTAATACCAGTTCTTATACCAAAACTAAATATGTAGGTGAGTAGTTTTTTGTTTTTAACTTTATTATTTTTAAGGAGGAATTGTATGAAAAAAATAATATCAGCGGTATTAACAACTTCACTTATAATCTCATCATTTATTGGCACTATCAAGGTTGACGCTGCAAGTGATTACAATACAGCACTAAAATACTCAATTGAGTTTTTTGATGCAAACAAGTGCGGTCCTGATGCAGGTGAGGATAATGTATTTGACTGGAGAGGTGCATGTCATACAGAAGATGGTTCGGTAGTAGGGTTAGATCTTAATGGTGGATATCACGATGCCGGCGACCACGTGAAATTCGGTTTGCCACAAGCCTATGCTGCATCAGTTTTAGGTTGGTCATATTATGAGTATAAAAGTTCCTTTACATCATCTGGCAGCGAAGCAAAAATGCTCTCCACTCTAAAATACTTCACTGATTATTTACTTAAGTGTCATCCTGATGCAAATACTTTTTATTATCAGGTTGGAGATGGACAGCTTGACCATACATACTGGGGTGCACCTGAGGAACAAACTGGTGATAGAGCAGTTCCTTACGTTGCGAATTCATCAAGTGCTGCTTCTGACGTTTGTTCACTAACTTCAGCAGCTCTCACAATAATGTATTTAAACTATAAAGACATCGATTCATCTTACGCAAACTCATGCTTAAAAGCTGCTAAAGAGCTTTATTCAATGGCTAAGACCAATATAGGCAAATACAAAGAAAGTGCCTTCTACCAATCTAAAAGCTATTGGGATGATTTAGCCTGGGCTGCTGCATGGCTCTATGTTGTTGAAGGAGACAGTTCATACCTTACAGAAATCGACAAATATCTGTCAAACAATACCTTCCTTGGAGAGTCCCCTTTCCAGAACAAATGGACTATGTGCTGGGATGATATGTACATGGCTGTATTCTGTAAAATGGCTGAAATCACTGGCGAGCAAAAATATAAAGACGCCATGGAATACAACTTGGACTACTGGATGAATTCGCTTACTACAACTCCGGGCGGTTTAAAGTATTTAAGCAACTGGGGAGTTTTGAGATATGCATCTGCAGAAGCTTTTCTTGCTTTACAATATTATAAACAAACCGGTAACGAAACGTATAAAAACTTTGCCCAAAAGCAGATAGATTATGCACTTGGCAGTAACCCCAACAATATGTCCTATCTTATAGGGTACGGAAGCAAATATCCTAAGCATCCACACCATAGAGCTGCAAACGGTTATACTTATGCTGGCGGAGAAAATTCAAACCCTGCAAAGCATATATTGAGAGGTGCTCTCGTTGGAGGTCCTGATTCTACTGATAAATACGTAGATGATGTAAACCAATTCCAATATACCGAAGTTGCAATTGACTATAACGCTTCTTTTGTCGGAGCAATCGCAGGTCTTATGGGTGGAAAACCATCAAATAATCCTACACCAACAAAACCAACTTCCACACCTACACCTAGTTCACCTTCTTCTACTGTTATAAGAGGTGATATAAATGGTGATGGAAATGTAAACTCAATTGATTTCGGTATCCTAAGGCAGTTGCTTTTAGGCATGATTAAAACTCCTACCCTTGCCAACCCAAACTATGCTTGGCAAGAAGCTGCTGATATCAACAAAGATGGTTCTTATAATGCAATTGACTTTGGATACTTGAGGCAGTATCTGCTAGGAATGATTTCGTCCTTTTAGTTAGTTTTTGAAACCATTTCAATAGATTTGTTTTTCTTGCAATCCATTCACAATGAGTGGATTGCATTTTTTAAGTATAACAATTGTCTTTATAATGAATTAATTCACAACCTTTTGTATAAAATTAGTTTCTAAATGGGAAAAATATAAACACTATAAATTATTTGTTATTTATGTAACTAAAATATGCTGTGAAAATCAAAATACTCAAAAACTCAAAAGCTTGTTTATTGACAAATGGGTGTTTTAAATATACAATTTATTAATTGATGCCTAAAATTAATTTCACAAAAATAGCTATAAATCTGAAAGCTTTAAACCCACCATGGCATTGATACAAAATAGATATTAGGACATTTGCTTTGCAAATTGTTTAAATAAATTAAATATAAAGGATAAAACAAAATGGAAAATGTAATTTTTAAAGATCTGAACTTATCGGATGAAGTTCAAAAAGCCATTGCAGATATGGGATTTGAGGAAGCAACTCCTATTCAATCACAGACAATTCCACATATTCTAAAAGGAGTTGACCTTATAGGCCAGGCACAAACAGGAACTGGTAAAACCTGCGCGTTCGGTATACCTGCTATAGAAATGTTAGATACCAATTCTGAAGGAATTCAGGTACTTATTCTATCCCCAACAAGAGAGCTGGCAATTCAAATATCTGAAGAATTAAGAGAAGTATCAAAATATAAAGAAGGTGTCAGAATACTGCCTGTATACGGCGGACAACCTATAGACCGACAAATTGCTGCACTTAAAAAGCGACCTCAGATAATCATAGGCACTCCGGGTCGTATTATGGATCATATGCGCCGACGTACTTTAAAACTGTCAGACCTAAAGATGATTATTCTCGACGAAGCTGACGAAATGCTTAATATGGGATTTAGAGAAGATATTGATATTATTTTGGAAAAAGTACCGGTAGAAAAACAAACCATACTGTTTTCAGCTACCATGCCAAAGGAAATACTAGATTTATCATCTAAATATTTGAAGAATCCTTTACATATAAAAGCAGCACACAAACAAATGACTGTTCCCGGTATTGAACAATTATATTTAGAAGTAAGCCAATCCTCAAAACTAGAGATATTATCAAGGCTTATAGACGCAAATGGCATCGGATTATCTTTAGTTTTTTGTAATACCAAAAGACAGGTTGATGAGTTAACTTCAAGTCTTCAGTCAAGAGGTTATTCGGCGGAAGCTCTGCATGGTGATATGAGACAGGAACAGCGAAATAAAGTTATGTCAAAGTTTAAAAAAGGTCTTATTGACATTCTCATAGCCACAGATGTAGCTGCACGCGGAATTGATGTAGATAATGTTGAAGCAGTTTTTAATTATGATTTGCCTAGTGATGAAGAGTATTACGTTCATAGAATCGGACGTACCGGAAGAGCTGGTAAAACCGGAAAGTCTTACACCTTCGTTGTTGGTAGAGAAATTCACAAACTCAAAGAAATACAGAGATACACCAAATCAACAATACGCTTAATTAAACCACCTACTCCAATGGACGTCCAAGAAAGAAAAATCGGATTGATTATGAGCAAGGTTAAGGACACTCTTTCAGAAGGAAATTTTTCTAAATACATTTCACATATTGAAAAAGTGCTTGAAGAAACAAACTCAAAAGATATAGATTCACATTATGTTACTACACTTGAAATCGCTGCTGCACTATTAAAAACAATTTTTGACCAGAATAACAATCAAAATGCAAATGTCGAAGATATTATTGAAGAAGATACAGGATCAAAAGACGGAATGGTACGCCTCTTTATAAATGTAGGAAGAACTAGCAAAGTTCAACCTAAACATATTGTGGAAAGTATAGCTTCCTGTACAAGTCTTCCAGGTAAACTTATAGGCGCTATAGATATATATGACAGATTTACTTTTGTTGAAGTTCCAAAGGAATATTCTAGCGAAGTTATGGAAGCTATGAAAAACTATACATTAAAGGGTAAAAAGATAGTAATACAAAGATCAAACAAAAAGCGTATAATAAAAAAATCAAGAACTCAATAAATCCTTTTTCATTTAAGGTTATCATATTTATTAAATGTTTGTAAGTTTTTTTAATTAATACAAAGGGGGCCAAAATGGCCCCCTCTTTATTTTATATACTATTCTACTGTTCAGTTGGATCCGCATTCATTGTTAATATGATGTTCAAGTTACCGTTTCTACACCTTAATTCATCTAAGAAATCTTTTTCCTTTATATTCGTCCTCAAACTAATCAAATATACAAGCTCATATAAAGTTCCAAGATCTGTTGTTTTAACTTTCTTTAATTCATATCGATATGCGTAAGTGTCAAATATGTCATCAAATACACCTTGATAATCCAAGTCTTCCGGTATGATAACTTTTAGTATCTTATCGTTACTTTTCTTTGCGCCAAAATTGACTTTACAAAGAAGAAACATAAGAGCACAGAGTATTATTGTAAAAAACAGTGCATATCCGTAAACACCCACACCACAAGCCAAACCTGCCCCCATACAAAAGAGTACATAAGATATATCCTTAGGGTCTCCCGGGGCACTCCTAAAGCGGATTATCGAAAACGCTCCCGAAAGTCCAAAAGCACTTGCTATATTAGTACCGATTAAAAGAATTATAACAGCTACAACGCAAGGCATCATAATCAGCGTAAGAACAAAACTTTGAGAATAATACCCCTTAGAAAATGTCTTAATATAAGTTACGCTAATGAGTATTCCTAATATAAAAGCAGTTATAATTGTCAGCGTCGCACTGCCGAAAGATAACTGTATCGACTCTGCTGTTGTATTGAATATTGACCATCCCATTTATTGCTTCCTCCCTCTAGTAAATTCTCGCGAATCATTGTTTTATATTCTGTTCCGTATTTGGAGAAACTTGTTTTAAAAAGTTTGTACTCACTCAATAACCTTGAAAGCCATATAGGAATGGTCTTCTCTGCCTTAACTTCCATTAACCACAAATCATCATTAGGTAATAGTTTTCGTCCGTGGTCTCCTGCTTCAAGCCTCAAATCTTCTCTTCTAGAACGAATATTTGTATCAAAGGTCACCCTCAAATCCCTGTTATTTATACCAAAAAACGCTTTTCTATCATAGGCTAAATACAGTTTAGGTACGGGATTATACAGTTTTATTATATAATCAATTTCATTCAAAACTTGTTTGTTCATATAGTTCTTTAACTCTGGTTTATCTCCAGTAACAACGAAATCATAGGCCTCACTTAATACTAGTTTTGTCCTTCTCTTATTAACAAGACCGTTTACCTTTTTCTTTATCTCCAAGTAAACCTTATCCTCTATATTAGGTACACCATAACCACGTAGTCTTAGCTTTTCTTTGTATTTTGGCTTAGACAATGAATGTCTTATGAGGTGGTTATCTGGTGTATCATAATATATATTGCATATTGTATAAAACGGATGATTCTTATTGTACTCATCTAATTCCATATATTCAACAAGCTGCTGCTGAACTTTTTGGCAGGTCTCACTATCCATCATATATTTAATTTCATACCTGTTAAAAACCTCTATAGCCAATGGTTTACCTCCTCCCTACAATTCTATTTTACATTGAAAACCTTAAACAAATCTTAAATTTTTCCTTAATGTTAAAATTGCATTAAGAATAATTCATCGTTTGCTTGCAAATCACTATATACTCACCTCGATCTCAATACTAAATTAAATTCCATTTATATATGTAAATATATAGAATAACAAATTATTCTGCCGGGAACTTGTTGATTATCCCGATCAAACGCTGCCTGAAGTATGCAAAGTCTATTGCATTAAGGGCTCCATTTGCATCAACGTCACCAGCGGATATATTTATTTCATTTTTGTCATTCATTCCTAGTAAGTACATTCTGAGCAACCCAAAATCTAACGAATTAAAGAAACCATCACTGTTAACATCTCCAAGAATAACATCTTGTGGTGAATCAGAAGCAGTTGGTGTTGGTGTTGGTGGCGTTGCTGTTGGTGTTGGTGTTAGTGCTGGTGTGCCATCCTTCCTGAAAACAGCTGTTATATTTATGTTGTCTAAATGATTAAACGTCACTGTTTCTGAATTCCCTGTTACACCTTCCCAGTGGTCAAACACATAACCTTCTTCTGCTACTGCAGTTATAGTAACAGGTATACCCGTAAAATACACACCAGACCATGAGCTTGGGTTCTTAACACTTGGTGTAGAAGCTTTTATATCTATAGTGTTTATTTTTACATAGCCTTTTGCCGTATCGGTATTCAAGGTTATAGTGGCTGTACCTGTAACACCATTACTACCAAACTTGTTCTTTATAAATTGAACAATATTTGAAGGACGATTCACTGCATAGTCCTTAACTACTTTAACGTTCTTGCTCCATGTAGTATCTCTCATGTTAGAAGAAGTCACTTTAAGATACGGCCAACGGTTAGTATGTTCTAGCATTTCAGGAGTCAGAATAGCCTCAAATTCATTTATTACCTCAAGTACACGTTCTGAGACAAAGGAAGTATTTAATTGATCTGCAAAGCAGTTTATAAACTTGTTTCTAAACTCATCATTCTGGAGCAAAGTCTTTAATAGGAAAGTAGACCCCTCCGGGTTACCAGTCCCTTCAACACTGTCACCTACCGCGTACTTTAAGGTATCATGATTTACAGATTTATTGTAAAGCCCAAAACCAAAATCCGTATCCTTTAACATCCACCTCCATCTACCATCCTGACCATAAGCAGCATCTGGATTATACTTTCCATCATCAGTTTTATATCTCCAAATTACGACATTATTTCCTGGCCAATCTGTGTTGCCAAAGAAAATTTCCGCAACATTATAAGCAATATAGTTATCTATATCAATTTTCGTCTTGATATACTCATATGTACTGGATTGAGAAATGGAATTTTCTTTTAGGTAATTAATTACTTCGTTAGTATATGCACCTACATCTTCCGAAGTGCCTTGTTGTATATCAAATGACAATTGTTGTGCCGGACTTATTTGCTTAGGCTCCATTATGGCAACTTTATCGTCATCAAGATTGTAATGATCCTCTAAGTACTCTTTATCATAACGCTCACGGATATAGTATACTCCCCAATACTCACCGTTTAGAAATAAGATTGCAGGTCTTTGGGCCTGTGTATCAAGTATGTTTATATGAGACACCAAGCTCTGCATCATTTCATCTCTCATATACGCTGAAGTCCAATCATTACCCGCATCCCTTAAAATCAAACGCTCAAAGCTTTTCATTTTCTTTCCGTTCCCGTTTTTGGTAAGCCCAGGGAATATCTCGTATTTAATTTCACCCAAGTCACCATATTGGCCATCAGCATATATCCTAAATGACTTTTGAGGATATTTTCTTGAGTAGCCACCGTGTATTCTTAAACCTACATTTTGCGAAAATCCAAGATTTCCACTAGATTCAAAAAACTCCACGTGCGCCGGTCTCTCCCACTCTTCTCCTGTTTTCAAAGAATTTTCTGTATAAATTCCCACTACAGGATCAAACAAGTTATCAAAGTCAGTAACAAGGGATATTACTGGCAAAGTATATCTTGTCTTCATTTCAGGATCAACAAAATATGTATGAGTTAAAACTTTACTCTTTGAACCGTCATCTTTAATCGCGACAGCTTTTAATGTAGTACCTTTAAAAACCTCTCCCTTTGGTGCTTTCCACGGGTTCCAAGTATCAGTGGATATATTCTGAACCATTGACAATACATTAGCATCTCCTGCTCTGCTCTTTATTTTAATGCTACCCGTATATTGAAGTGTTCCCGAAGCTCCCGGTAAAGGATCTGAGCCATCTGTAGTATAATAGACTTTAGCTTCAGAATCCTCCGAAGTAATCTCTAAGTCAAAGGCTTCCGAGTAAAAACCTCCACTTTTTGAAAATATAGGTCCTTTAACCAACATAGTTCCCTTAGTGTTATCCCCTAAAGGAGTAGATTTTGTAAACACTTTAAATTCTGGATTTCCATCTAACTTCCGACCGTATGACTGATCCTCTAAAAGACTCTCAAACTTAACAGAATCAACAATATCACCGTTAGGTGCCTTCAATATTACTTCTTCTCCTGAAGCACTCAGTTTAAAATTAGCATGTAACTGTCCATCTTTAGCCACCTTATTTTTGTCCGAAGCCCAAACAAGCATATATCCTCTTGCTTGAATAGTACATTGAGGAAATACCCAAGTTGCACTGGAATCAGCCAAAGTGTAACCTGTCAAATCAATAGCTTGTTCACTTGAATTATAAATCTCAATCCAGTCAGAATATGCCCCTCCATTGATCCCCTCGTCCTTATCTTCTAAATCCCCGTCCCTAATTGTTTGAGCATTTGTAGCCATAATTTCATTGATGTATATCGTCTGGCTCTGTGCACAAACTTGAGAAACTTCACATGGTGTTATTATGAGCATCAACATAATAACAACTAAAAAACACACTACTACTCTTTTCATTTTGTTCCCCCTCTTTAATTCTTATATATATGTAAAATTTGCAATTAACATTAAAATGTGCTACGAACACGAAAAATTTGACCAATTGGGTTATATTAAATCTAATACTAAACTCAGTTTTTACATATATAACTTAAGTTCAGTATACAAATGTACATGATATCTCAAAAAAAATAATACATATAAAGAACTCTTTGAGAAACATGTAGAACCCTTGATCAAAAAAAACACTACAAATTTGCTATTTGATACGAAAATAATCGAATGCTACAAATTATAGACAGAATAGTTAATTATATATTGAAGCGTATAAAACTAAACATATTAAATTTTTAACAACAAATATTGTACAACAACAACCTTAAAATAACCTTAAGAATTCGACCTATTACATTAATTCAAGCTTACTAGATCTAATTACAGCACTTATAAAATCCAGTATTCCCCAGTTTCAATTCTATTAAAATGAACGATTAATGTACTAGTCCTCACAATCTTCTTATAAAAACTGTACTACTAATTTTTAATTTTTTATAATTTACCGATATAAAAAAAAAATAACCTTCGAAACTCTATAGTGTAAATAAGAAGTCTTTAGAATCATTTTAACATAATAAGTGTAAAAATTCAATTGGGGGAAAGTTTATGCGTATATTAGTAGTGGAAAATGATCTTTATTTATCAAAAGTTTTGAGTAGAGTTTTAAAGAAGAACAGCTATTCTGTGACTTGTGTACATAATGGCGATGATGGTTTGGACTTTGGGCAAACAGGTATATATGATATTATTTTGCTGGATGATACACTTCCGATTATGGATGGTATTACTGTATTACAAAAACTTAGGAAGAGAAAAATTTCGACACCTATAATTTTATTAAGTGTTCGAAATGATTCATGCTCAAAGGTTACAGGTCTTGATAGCGGTGCAGATGACTATCTTGTAAAACCTTTTTCTTTTGATGAACTCTTAGCGCGTATTCGGGCGTTAGGAAGACGTAGAGGAGAGTTTTTATCAGATAATGTACTGGCTTACGGTGATATTGAATTAAATATAGACAACCTTAAACTATCATCCGAGTTAGGAGAAGTCGCTCTTACATGTCGTGAATGCGAACTTCTAGATTTCCTTATACGAAGAAAAGGTATTATTTCTCCTAAAGAAAGGATTATAGAAAAGCTTTGGGGTTATGACTCTAGTGCAGGTTCAAACCATGTTGAGGTTTATATATCCTTTTTGAGAAAGAAATTAGAGTCTATCGGCTCAAATGTTGTCATTATAACCCACCGTGGTGCTGGTTATGAAATAAATACGATTGATAGGAGGTATCCTGCAAAAACTTTACTCAAAAACTTAATCTAGATACTAAAAATCATTGGTCGTATTGTCAATAACAAAGCCAATAAACTCAAGTTTATTAAAACTCAAAGTAAGAGAATTTTTAAATGGCTACTATAACAAACATATCTCCAATAAACTACACTCATCCCAATTAATATTCCTATCACAGCTTTTTATAACACAAATACCAATCCATACATTGTAATCCCTTAGGACATTTTATTCTTTCCAACAATTCATCGTAAGTTTTTGGGGGTGGTACTACCACAGGTTGGCCCGGATACCAATTTGCAGGTGTTACAACTTTTTCCCTATCAGTTGTCTGCAAAGCATCTATAAGCCTTAATATTTCAGGTATATTCCGGCCATTTGTAAGTGGATAGTTAAGTATTGCCCTTATTACTTGCTTATCATCTATTACAAAAACAGTTCTTATAGTCTCTGTAGCACTAACCTCTGCTGCGATCATGCCATAGTTCCTTGCTATTGAGCCATCTCTATCTGCAACAATAGGAAACGGAATAGTTATACCTGTATTTTTGTAAATATTGTATACCCATGCAAGATGAGAAGGATTGCTGTCGATACTTAAACCTAAAAGCTGAACATTTCTCTGGGCAAAATAAGGTGCCATCTGTGCAAATGCAATAAATTCAGTTGTACATACAGGGGTAAAATCACCGGGATGAGAGAAAAAAACAATCCATTTCCCTGCAAAATCTGAAAGTTTTATATTTCCAAAGGTCGTTTGTGCAGTAAACTCCGGAGCCATCATACCTAATTGAAGGTTTTGAGTCCTGTATAGTTGATATTGTTCCACAATAAATCACCCGTCTTTAATATTTTTAGCACTATATTATATGAACAGAACAAGTATTTTGTAACACATTCCACTTAAAATTGTTTTTATGGGTTTAAAAACAATTACTTTTATTCTACATTTCCCGGGAAATATCTACAGCACTCGAGTGTGTTATCTTTAGATTGCAAAATTCACCTTAAATCCCTTAGCTTTCTTCGACAAACACCTACATGAAAATTTTTCATTTGTCTAAAAAACACCATAATGATAACATTATTTATGGAACCTTAAAGAGTTTTATAAATCCATAGTAGAGGAGTGTCGTATATTGAGGTCAAAAAGAATGAAATTTATTGCACTATTTCTTTTAGTCTCTCTTTTTGCAACCATGCATCCATTGAACATATATGCTCAATTCGAGTCATTAGCAGGCTCTGCTGTTTTAATCGAAGCATCAACAGGTCAAGTTCTATATGAGAAAAACTCTGAAGTATCTATGCCTCCTGCTAGCATTACCAAAGTAATGACCTTGCTGCTTGGATTTGAAGCGATTAGTAAAGGCACTGCAAAGTGGGACGATCTTGTAAGTATTTCAGAAAATGCCTGGAGAATGGAAGGCTCAAAAATGTTCCTTGAGGTTGGAAGCAAAGTTTCTTACAGAGATATTATTAAAGGTATTTCTATAGTTTCTGCCAATGATGGTTGTGTTGCATTAGCTGAACATCTTTCAGGAAGCGAAAGAGCATTTGTATCGGTTATGAACCAGCGGGCAAAAGAACTCGGAATGACGAACAGTACATTTAAAAACTCAACAGGATTACCCGAAGAGGGACACACTCTATCAGCAAAAGATATAGCGACTTTATCACTTTATCTTATACAAAACTACCCGGAAATACTGGAAATAGAGTCAACAACAGAATTTACATTCAACAATATCCGTCAATTTAATAGAAATCCACTCCTCGGTGTTTATGATGGAGCCGACGGTTTAAAGACAGGGTGGACGGAAGAAGCGGGATACTGCTTAGCTGCTACTGCAATTCAGAACGATATCAGGTTAATAGCTGTAATATTAAATACAAAGAGCGAAAGCGAAAGAAAAACTGCTTCTCAAGAGTTGCTGACTTATGGCTTTAAGAATTTCAAAGTTCTTGAATACAAAAAGGCAGGAGAAATTGTCGATAATATTAATGTAAGTAATGGTAAAAAGTCTTCTGTCCAACTTAAGTTAGACAAAGATATAAAAATAATTGTTCCGATAACTAGGGAAAAAGATATTCAAACAGCAGTAGTGAAAAGCACACCATCGCTTAATGCTCCAATTACTATTGGTGTTTCTGCAGGAAAATTTGAGGTTAAACTAGATGATAACATACTAGCAAGCAGTGAAGTATCTACAGCAGAGAGCATCGAAAAATCAGGCTTTTTTAAATGGATTTTTGATGGACTACGTAGCTTTTTCTCTAAACTTGGCAAGTAACTAGGAATAATCGTGTTTGTTTATATTTCTAAATAAAAAGGATAAAGAATACCTTAAGAAAATTCACTTCGCTCATGGGTTAAAACCTTGTGTTGACGGTTCGAATTTGTAGTATAGGTGTTTTAGAGCCTATATGAAGGGAGTACCTATTGTTTTAGTGTCAAACGACTCCATTACGTGACCTTCGCATAGAATCTGTAGCCTTAAGCTTGATAATTTTCGCCCGCGTCTATGCGACATCCTGTCGCGAGACGCTAAAAATGCCATCCGTGGCATTTTTGCTTCAAATTATCAAGCTTTCGGCAACAGCTTCCGTCTCTTTCGAACGAAGTGAAAGAGGCAAAAGCGAAGGGGCTCGATGCCCCGCAGCTTTTTTCTAATGCTCAGGTCAAGTAATTGCGTCATTTGACACTAAAACAGGTTTAAACTTTAATTAAGCTTGTTTTTTTGCTGTTTTATTGTTATAGCTTTTTTAGTATAGGCTTTTACATATTCTGAACCTTTTGTTAAGATCTAGACGTTTCTAGAAACCGGTTTTTGTTCCGAGTAATACCTGCCTCATCATTGCGAAGTCTATTGAATTGACTAGTTGGTTGCTATCTACGTCAGCAGCTAGAAGTTGTACTTCGTCTAGACCTTTTGAACCTAGCAAATACAATCTCAAATGTCCAAAGTCTATTGAATTAAAACTTCCATTGCCATCAATATCACCCTTTACGATATTAGTTGAAGTAGGTGTTGGTGTTGGTTTTGATGTTGGAGTTGCTGTCTTAATTGGAGTTACAGCAGGCTCTCCAGGTTCTTTACCGAAAATTTTCACACCATTGTCGTAAATAGGAATATATTCAGTTCTTTCTCCAGTTTGTGGTGAAGCCTTATCCAATCCCTTAAAGGAGAAATCGTTTGTGTTATCCCAAGCCGAAAATCCGTTAGGTGCATTTAGCGTAAAGTAAACATCTCTCTTGTAATCATTTATTCCACCGGGGAAAATATTGGTTCCGGTAAAATCAACATTTACATAGTAAATATTCTTTGATGCATCCCATTCAATAAGTGCCGGTGATACTTTCGCACCATTTGTAGCATTTGCTGAAACAGTGATATCACTTGCTTTATATCCTGCATCAACAACTTCAGATATATCAACAAAGTATCTATATGAGAGTGTATTACTTGATCTTGGAGGCCATCCTGTCATATTTGCTAAAGTAACTTTCATATTTGTAAAAGTTGGCCCCGAAGCATTCATCGCACCAAAAGCAACAAATTCTTCACCCACAGGCTCAATCGCATTAAAATTAGGTATAGGTGTACCTCCGTTTTGATCGTACATTCTTGCAAGTATTCCTACAAATCCTGCATTATAGTCACAAGCAACTTCATTTGCCTGAAAATCGTTAATTGTATCACTATAAGCATCGCTTACACTTGGTCCCCCAACTAGCGCTCCGTAAAGTGTATGTCTATGCTCAGCAGGAGTAGTCATCATTGCTTCCCATCCACCGTGAGCACTTCTATGGTGCGGATACTTAGGAGGGTTTGTTCCAAAACCCACTACATAACTTCTACCAGCACTTCCGAGGGCATAATCTATCTGGCTTTTTGCAAAATCCTTATAAGTTTTTGATTTGGTAGAACTACATCCTGACCAGTCAGCATAAACATCTGCTAAAAATGCTGCCGTAGTTGCATATCTTAAGGTACCCCAGACGTCACAAACTGCAAGTCCCTTTGGAGAATATGCAACACGATTGCCATTATAACCTGTAGTCCACCAGTCTAAATTATTTTCTATACCCTGTTTATATAACGAATCACCGGTAACTCTTGCAAGAAGCAAGAAAGCGCCAAATAACTTATTGTCCCAACAATGCCCCCATGCATATTTAATTGTGGTTGTACCATTTTCCACTTCCCAATTCGGTTTGTATGAAGCAGCCTTCTCAAGGTATGCTGTATCTTCTGTTGCAAGGTATAACCATGCCGAAGCCCATGTAAGCTCATCATAAAATCCACTGAATGAGGAATAATAACCTTTTGCAGCCTCATATCCTGCATCACTCTTAGTTGTATCTGCAAAAGCAAACAATTCTTTTGCATGTTTAAGACATGTTGCAGCATAACTAGGATCTGTGTCTTTAAATATGATTGATGCTACAGCTAATGCTGCTGCTGTTTCTCCGACAACTGTAGAACCAGGGCTTGCAGTAGTTACCTTAAACGAAGGTCTTTTCATCTGCATAACCTCTGGAGGCCCCCACCAAGCATGATCAAGAGCGCCATCACCAACTTGATAGTAATATACATTTGGACTTGGATGACACTTAATGAAATAATCGGTTGCCCATTTGATATTATCAAGTATGTAGTCAAGTTGCCCACTCTTTTTGTAAGCATCACGGTTTTCATAAACACTCCAACCAAGCATTGTAGCCGTATATGCCATTGGAAGATTAAATTTAGCATTATCTCCAGCGTCATACCATCCACCTGTCAAATCCAACCCTGCATCCGACCCGTCTTCCAAACCTGAATCTCCACGCCAGTTAACCCTGTTATTATCAGGTAGGGCACCAGATCTTTGCATTTCATAGAAAATTATTCCTTTCTGAAGAGCCTCTCCATAGTTATAGGATGCTGCTGAAACTGAAGAATACGGTACAAAAAAAGCTGCCATTAGTGATAACACTGTAATAAATGCTATCGGTTTTCTCATCAATAAAACCTCCCTCAAATTATTTATATGTTATATTGAAAAATAAAAACCTTGGTTATATAATTAATAGTTAGTGTCAATATTTATAATAGTTCGAGCTACACACCTTTTTTTAGTCCATGCAATTTTATACTTAATTTAATTATTTTAGGTTATTCCAAAAAACAACTGGTCAATTGGTGTTTCATAAAAGCTGATTTTATTGGGTTTGAACTATAAATTTTGACTAATGAATTTTTTTGAAACACCTTAATCATTGCTCAAAAAAACAAATAAAGTTAGAAAAAATAAGATTTCGCAAGCGATGACTTATTTCTTCCAACTCTTAACTACAAAACTTGCACTTTTATGTAATACTATATACTTAAACTATATTAAACGCACAAATTTTCAATATAGTTTAGGAACGATAAAATATAAGTTCCAACTCTGGGATAACGAAAAAACTTGATTTAATAATGTTCTCACACTATGAGAATAAGAAGCTATTTTTTCGTTATCCCTTAGTACATACCTAATAATTTCATTCTCATATATCCAAAATCTAGAGAATTAAAAGTCCCATCCTGATTCATATCAGCTGCTGCATCACCATATACATACGGGAATTTGTCAATTTGTCCAAGCAATTTCATTCTCATAAATCCGAAGTCCAAAGAGTTTACAGCACCATCAGCATTTACATCTCCTAAAACCACGGATACACCATTTGAAGGGGTTGGCGTCGGGACTGCAGCTGTAGGTGTTGCAGATATTACCTCTTCATAAAGATTTGGGAAATTACCTGTAGTGTACAATAAGGTAATCATTTTTAAAGTGCCTCCATAATAGCAGTATGCATCGGGCTCTGTTACTTTTACGTTTTCTTCGTGCATTGCTTTTGCGAAACCAAGATCATATCCAGTAAGAGACGAAGCTGCTATCGGAGCTACAAAGGAACTATTATGAGCAGAACCAATTTGATTTCCGTTTATAGAATATTCGCCTTTTATATTTGATGGCCCAACCTTAATAAAGAACTTGTTAATGAGGTCACAGTTTGTTTTTGCTCGCTCATCCCCAAACCATAAATAGTCTAACACTGTTCTCCAGGGATACCTTGTAGCATCATAGCTGTAATTGTATCCTTGACCCGAAGCAGGAGAACCATCTCCTGTACACCAGTCAGGTACAAGGCCTGTTCCGCCGTTTTTGTTGTTTACACTAGCTATTATCTGATAAGACTTATCTGCTACACTGTTCCACTTTGTATTCCCTGTAAATTGTGCAAATATCTTATACCATGCCGGTGCAAAATAAGAAGGGTTTACAGTACTCCAACCACCCCAAGTATCGCCGGGTTTTAGTATATCGCCATCCAAACAATGCCTTTCCATATTACCTATTAAGGTTTTAGCTTCGTTACTGTAATTAATTGAACCACTTGATCCCCAGAGCTTATGAGCAAAAATCAAGGATACTGCTATATCTTCATCTGCATCTGTAGCACAGTTAACCGAACCCTCACCCGATGCTAAACTACCGTCGGCATTAATATGCCAAGACATAAGCCCTCTAGAATTGAAATGAAGCTTTACATAGCGATAAAGGTCATCAAATAGTGCTTGTTCATTGAAATAAACCGCAAGAAGCATACCATACCCAAGCCCTTCAGATACTGTATCATAGTTTACGGAACTGTCTCTCTGAACCCTCTTAAAACCACCTGCACCACTTGAAGTAATGTGTCTTCCCTTCCATGCTTCCCACTCTCTTAAAACTAAAGCATTTGCCTCATCCTGGTTGTCAACCACAGAACTCAATCCATACTTATAGATTGCATTGTACGGAAATTTTGCTGCAGATACACTCCTGACATTGATACCTACAGTTGATATTATCAATGAAATTAAAACTAAAAATATTATGCCTGCCCTTGATGCTTTCATTTTGTGTCTTCTTTTCACTACACTTTCCCCTTTCGCATATTATTTATCTTATTTAATCTCTTATATACTGCAAATCTGGTCGCATTTATAAGAGTTTCAATCATTGAAGTTTCAGGTGCATCTGGCATTATCGACCTTTACTGTTTTTAACATAATCAGAATTTTATAACATTATACATAAATTTGTTTCATAAGTTAAATAATGTAAATAGATGTACAAGCAATTAATTTGCACAACATCCTTTATAATTTTATAATTCTATAATATCATAGATGAAATAAAATTAACAAGATATATACAATTCTTCTCAAAAAGTTTGTCTATTTAGCAAATTTTTGTGTTGAAAGCCTTATAAAGCAATCGTTATAAGACACTTTTTTAGAAGATATTGTTCTGCAGTTTGCTGCAACGGAAATTACCACTTTGATTGCAGCTTCCGCTGCGGTTCTAATCAAACTCGCTTCGCTAAGAAAAGTGATTCGGTTTATCCTTTGATTCGTAAGCCTTTACGCAATGATCTGCCTGTGTCTTATTTTAACCCCCTAAAAAGTCAACCATTCTCCGAATCTTTATTAAGGATAACAGATACAAAAAGAAGAATATATTACTCAATATTGGTAGCAAAATCCCACTATATCAGATTTTTTTTGACCTAAATTTAAGATTATATTTTAATCATCTTAGTTGAAAAATCTACAATTGAGGATATTATACTTTTATCATTGATTAATATAAAATTGTTTTTTACAAATGCTTGACTAAATTATGAAAAAGAGCTAAATAGCATAAGGATATTATGAGAAAATTTATCTATCTCCCCTTTTTTAGTACTGCTTTATATGCTATAATCATCAATATACACTTCTATTAGCAATGCTACAATGTTTCTTTGCAGTACTTCAAATTTGAGGGGTGAAATTTTTGACAGATATATTTTTCCCTAAGAGGAAAAGAAATATCCCTAAGGATAACGAACACACAGATGATGTTATCCTTACTATTAATAGAATAAAAGCCGGAGACAGCTTATTAAGAAATGATTTTATCAACAAATATAAGCCATTTATTTTGAAAACCATCTCCGGTGTAACGGGTAAGTACATTGACACTGAGAACAGTGACGAGTACAGCATTGGTCTATCCGCTTTCAATGAAGCCATAGATTGCTTTGATGAAAGCAAAGGAGTGATGTTTTTTAAGTTTTGCTCGTTAGTCATTAAGCGGAGAGTATCGGATTACATTCGTCATAATAAAAAACACAATAAAGTTTTTCCTTTTACATATTTTGACGAAGATGACAATAATAATTTTGAGCAAACTCATTTAAAAACAGTTAATGATGATCTGACTACTTTTGAATTTAGCGATGAGACGAAGAGCTTTGAAAAGAAACTTAATGAACTTGGAATAAAGTTCGAAGAGCTTGTTCGATCTGCACCTAAACATAAAGATTCAAAAATTCTATGTTTAAGGATTGCAAAGGCTATTGCCGACAACAAGGAAAGCTTTAATAAACTCGAAAAATTTGGAACAATACAAAAAACCGAACTGGTCAGAACATTGAATATTAATAAAAAAACTATAGAACGAAATAGAATCTTTATTATTGCTGCCGCACTAATTATTGGCAATGGGTTTTATCTATTGAGAGATTTTTTGGATATCCCAGAAGTTGGAGGGAAACATTTTGAGCAGAGTACAAAATGATGGTTCAGCAAGCTTAGGAGTAATACTTAAGTTAAAAAAGAATAGAGTTATCGTAATGACCGAAAAGCTCGATTTTATTGAGCTTTATCGTAAACCTGGAATGATACGCGGACAGAGAGTATATTTTACGTCCTTTGATTTATGCCAATCCAGTTTATGGGTTTTTAACTATAAAAAAGTAATAAAATTTGCTTCCGCTGCTGCATCGGTTGCTGCAATCTTTGTAATGCTATTTGTTGGATATAGATTTTTGTTCCCGGTAAACGAATATGCTTATGTTGATATTGATATAAATCCTAGCGTTGAAATGACAATAGATAAGGACGAAAATGTACTGAAAGCGCAAGCTCTAAACAGTGACGGACAGACTCTTTTAGATGCTGTAAAAGTAAAAAACACCGAGCTGGTAGATGCTGTTTCTTTGTTGTTGAATAAATCTAAAGAAATCGGTTTTATAAATTCCGACAATAACAAAGTAATACTTACTACTTCTGTTAATTCTGATAAAGTATCACAATCCAAAAGTAAAAATTTAGAAACTATTATATCATCCCTTAAAGAGGTTGCAGATAAATCAGGAGTAGAATCACAAATTATTGAGGTGTCTCCTGAAGATAGAAAGGAAGCAATGGAAACCGGTATTTCAATGGGTAAGTATTACCTATATAATAAAGCTAAAGATGAAGGCATTAATATAAC
This sequence comes from Bacillota bacterium, assembly GCA_023421115.1. Classification (GTDB taxonomy): domain Bacteria; phylum Bacillota; class Clostridia; order Acetivibrionales; family Acetivibrionaceae; genus Acetivibrio. Next base: position 27,796 of record JAEZUI010000086.1, read on the forward strand.
TATAGAAGAAGTTAAAAGTTCAAGTGTATCAACTTTGCTTAGTAAAGTTGCCCTTTTAGACAATACAGATAAACTTCAAACCCAAACTCCAAGTACTGATCCAACTCCCGAACCTATAGCAAAACCAACATCTACACAAGTAATTGAAAATACTCCTTTTGTTACAGTGACTCCTCCGGTTGTTACTGCAAAGCCTACCTATGCTTTAGATTCCATTATTACGCCTACACCTTCGTTAATGCCTGAATTCACACCATCACCTACAGCAACCAATGTAACTATACCATCAGTTACTTCCTATAGAACAATCGCACCAGAACGTAGCACTCCTTCACCTAAGCCAGTGGCATCAGTTACAGCTACACCTTCAACGTGGCCTAATACAGTTATTTCGCATCAGCCTTTCCCTGTTGTTACACCTACTAAAACTCCGAAGCCTAGGGTTACGGCTGCTAAAACTTCGACGCCTAGGGTTACGGCTACCAAATCACCTACGCCAAGACCCATAGCTACTATAGCAAAGCCAACAGAAACAGTTCCTACTTCTGTACCTATAAATACACCTGTGAAAAAAACACCAACACCAACTATTGTGTCCACACCGACACCTATAAAGACTATTATGCCAACAATTACATCGTCTCAGCCATCAACGCCAACTGGTAAACCAACACCGGTTCCAACTATTGCATTTACACCTACATCTACTCCTTTACCTACGCATACACCTACACCGACTCTGACAGCAGCGCCAACTTATACTCCTAAGACGACTATAGCACCGACTCTAACACCTTCACCAACACCAACAACTGTACCAACTGCAACACCAACAGAAAAAATATCAATGAAACTTGGTATGTATAATGAAGAAAGAGCAGATAAAGCAAAAGAGATTCATCCTAGATTCAAACTCATTAACAATGGAAATACTCCAATTAAGCTATCAAGTATTAAAATTAGATATTACTATACTATAGATATTGAAGATAAGCAGCAGAAATTCTACTGTGATTGGGCAGATATAGGCAAAAATAATGTAACAGGTGAACTTGTTAATATGAGCTCAAGTGGAAAAAACGCAGATTATTATCTCGAAATTGGTTTTGATAGTACTGAATCACTAGAGCCGGGAAGTAATATAGAAATTGCATGTAGATTAGGTCCGGACAATAGCATTGGAGACGGAAGTGAATTCTACAATCAATTGAATGATTACTCATTTAATGGAACCGCGGGAGATTTTATAAGTTGGGATAAAGCAACAGTTTTTGTATCAGATTTTCTCCTATGGGGTACCGAACCTTGAGCCTCTGATCTAATTAGGACAAATGACTAATTAATATCTGGTTGCCTACTTTGTAAGAATGAAAATATGCTTTTTATTCTTGCTAAGTAGGCAATTTAATATTTAAGATAATTCCTAAAAACAAAAAAACTGTTACACTTCCACATTTCTTTTGAAGCCCTTGCACCTTCTAAAAATCAATACACTTTCTTAAGAAATAAAAAAGCCGTCTCAAAATAGATTAATTGAGACAGCTCTTTCATTAAAAACATAAAGTCTAAGATAGTGATATCCTATTTTCAATCTCATTCATTGGACAGCTTTGGTTACCATCCCCAACCTGGGAAACCGCCTCCAGGGAAACCGCCTCCACCACTCCAGTTGCTAGTTGTTGTCGGTGATGTGTTTACTGTAATTGTTGCAAGTGCTGTTCCACCGTTGTATGTACCTCCAGTTATCAATCCGTTTGCCTCAGTACCTCCCGATACATTTCCACCTGAGTAAATAGTATAAGTAGAACCTTGTTTTAGTTCAGGTGATGAGAAAACAACATAAATAAAATTACGCTTAGGTCTAGTTATAATAAGTGCTTTTCCTGTTGAATCTTTTACGCAAACAGCAGAATTTGCTGCTTGTGAAGATGAAAACATTGCAGCTATTGAATACTGTGAAGATGCCCCAGTTGGATATTGAGCCATCATCGCGCTTGGGCCTGTAGCTATCAAGGTTCCACCAGTAACCGTAAATGTACCGTTACTATCTATAGCTACCTCAGGTTGTGATTGAGGCCCATGTACAACAACAGTGCCACCCTTAATAGTTAATTTTCCATTGCTATCAAGAGTATCTCCAGTTGTTGCATTTAAATATATATTTCCTCCAGTAATTATCAATTGACTTCCGTCATCTTGAAATGAACCTGTGCCATTAGTGGCATTTAAACAGTCATCTGTCGAATTAATATTTATAGTCCCACCATTTATGGTAATGTTCGGTGCTTCAACACCTTCTTCCGATTTTGTTACATTAACAGTTCCTCCATTAATTACTACTCCTGTATCTGATTTAAAAGCTTGACTTCCTGCTGAAAGAGTCAATTTACCATCTTCAATTAACATTTCTTCTTCTTCAGTTTGAAGAGCATCTTTAGTTGCTGTGATATTTAATGTACCACCTTTAACCTTAATCGCCCCATTAGAATGAATACCGTCATTTACTGCTGAGAGAACATTAATAATTCCATTTTCAATAATAACATCATCATCCCCACATATTGCATGATTATAATTACCTGTTATATTCAAAGTACCTTTTCCCTTTATCTCTAAATCGTCATTACTGAACAATGTTGCCTTTAACTCTGTATTGCTGTAAGATCTTCCGTCAGCAAGTGTATTGGTCGTACCTTCTACTAATGTAATAAATCCCTTATCAACATCTTCAAAATAAATAGCCGGACCCGCTGAATTGGTTATGCTTGCACCACTGAGTCTCAGTTTAACTCTTTCTTTAGTGTTTACATATATCATACCGTTTGACAATGTTCCTGTAACTGTATGATCTCCACCAGCAGTAATATTTACTGTTGATCCGCTTACCGATATACCTGCACCAGTATATGTAATTGTATTTCCAAGATTAATTGTACCGGTGTTATTTTCCCAAGCTTCTCCTGAGCCATTACCTGATGTAGGAGTAGGGGTTACTGTAGGTACTCCATTAGCTGGGAATGTAGTTATCATACCCAATAGATACTGTCTCAAAACTCCAAAATCAAGCGAGTTTGACGAACCGTCACCGTTTAAGTCACCAACTGTATAGTCACCCATTTGATAACCTCCCAAAAGGTACATTCTATACAACCCAAAGTCTAATGAGTCAATAGAACCGTCACCATTTAAGTCACCACGTGCAGCTGCATGGGAAAAAACAAAACTGTTTGCTAGAAAGGTCAGCAATACTGCCGCGGTCAGAAACCATCCTTTTTTCATAATAAATCCCCCTATTTTTTTAATATTTATATTTATCGCATAAATATATGCAATCATATATTTTAGGTTATTCAAAAAAACAACTGGTCTATTGTCATTTCTAAAAATATGACTAATGGTCACTGTGCACTATTGAATAGATTATTTTTAGAAATGATTTTATTCTGATTTTTATATAAAAAATGCATTATATTTTTATTATACAATAAATTGCTTAAAAAAAGCTTAAAACATTTACCTTTTCACTCTTAACCACTTGTGAAAGCTCATAATATATGTTTTTATAGAAGTACACAAAATAATATTTTTCATCAAACAAGGCAAGGGAGGATTTATGGGAAAAGAGATTGAACGAAAATTTCTTGTAAAAAGCAGCGACTTTAAAAAAATGTGCAGCGGTCATCTTTACAAACAGGGCTATCTTAACAGTAATCCTGATAGAACAGTTAGGTTACGATTAGTTGGAAACAAAGGATTTCTTACCATCAAAAGTAAGGGAAATGGCCTCACAAGAGAAGAATTTGAATATGAAATTCCTTACACAGATGCAGAGGAAATGCTTCAAAGTATATGTGAGAAACCTTTCATCGAAAAAACAAGATACCTTTATAATTACAGAGGACATACATGGGAAATAGATGAATTTCACGGCGAAAACGAGGGACTTGTTGTTGCTGAAATAGAGCTGGAAAATGAAAGTGAAAATTTCTCAGTACCGGAATGGATTGGTGAAGAGGTTACATATGATTATAAATATACAAACTCTAGCTTAGTAACCAACCCATACAAGAACTGGAACAAGTAATTCACTTAGGCCATTTTAAAAAATAACCTATACAATATTTAAGTCACAAAGCTTATAATTAAAAAACTTAAAAGTTTTCAAACAGAGGAACACTATTTTGCAGTGCAAAAAATATAAATCAAATATTTTAAAATGGCAAGTGATCAGTTATTTTTTTGAATCAACTTAAGAAGAAAGCTGCCCAAATGGCAGCTCCTTCCGTATTTATTCATCCTTAAGTATTATTCTTCACGAACATATCCATTACACCAGAAAAGTAACAAAAATAAAATTATGAACCATAACAATGTGTCATTATCAAATAAACCGCCTAAAATTCTATCCGCCATTTCTAAAACACATCCTTTCGATTTATTCTTTCAAAATACTGATTATGATTCATACTATGCATAAAATCACTACAATGTTACTTATTCATTCATCACAATTTTGAATATATGACTTTCTAAAAAATGTGCATCGAAGCATAATACATGTTATAATAGCTCTATACTTTTATTTTGAACAAAATACATCAGACAAAAAGCCAATTACATATATAGCTAATAGAAATCAACTTATTGATTTTTAAGAAATGAGGAATGTAGTAAAATGGATGTAGAAAAGTTAATCAGTTATTGCCTGTCAAAGGATAATGCTTATCAAGACTATCCCTTTGGTCCAGAACCCCTTGCCCTAAAGGTAAATTGTAGAATGTTTGTAATGATTTCCAACAAAACCGGAAAACCAGCTGTCTCAGTAAAATGCGATCCTTTTGTCGCCCAGACACTGCGAAATCAATATCCTTCCATTGAGGCTGGATTAGACCCTAACAAGCAACATTGGAATACTATTACACTTGACGGCTCTGTTCCAGACGAGGAATTATATTGGATGATAGACCATTCTTATGAACTTGCTATAAAATAATATTACATATATAGAAACCCAAAACCATGTTTCATAAAGATTTTGGGTTTCTATGCTAATTTCTTTGAAAACGTCGCAAGCAACTCAATTATTAATACGCTTTGCCCCAATAGAGCATATGCTTTGCTTCTTTGCCGCAACATACGCACTTATCAGATATTTTTTCCTGTTCAAACGGTATACATCGGGCAGTTGCAGCTGTCTTTTCCTTAATTGTTTCTTCACATTTCCGGTCACCACACCACATTGCTTTGATAAAGCCTGGCGTTTCTTTTATTATCTTTTCAAATTCTTCGAAGTTTACAGCAGTATAAGTCTTGTTATTTCTCATTTCAAGAGCCTTATTATAGAGCTCTTCCTGTACCTTGTCCAAAGTATCTAATACTTTACCTTCCAATTCATCTAGCGATATAAATAATTTTTCTCTTGAAACTCTTGTTACAAGTACCGCTTGGTTCTTTTCAATATCCTTAGGACCTATTTCAAGCCTTACAGGTACACCTTTCATTTCATATTCACTATACTTCCAACCTGGCATCTTATCCGAATCATCGATCTTAACCCTGATACCTTTTGCTGCTAAGCTATCTCTTATAGCGTATGCTTTTTCCAACACGCCTTCCTTATGCTGTGATACAGGTATTACAACTACTTGAATAGGAGCTATCCTAGGTGGAAGCACCAGCCCATTGTCATCACCATGTACCATTATTATTCCACCTATAAGACGAGTAGACACTCCCCAGGAAGTCTGGTGAACGTGCTGAAGTTGGTTATTTTGGTCTGTATACTGAATACCAAAGGCCTCAGCAAAACCATCACCGAAATTGTGGGAAGTTCCCGACTGGAGTGCCTTTCCGTCGTGCATCAAACTCTCTATAGTATACGTTGACTTTGCTCCTGCAAATTTTTCCTTATCCGTCTTTTGTCCTTTTATAACCGGAATTGCAAGCACTTTTTCGCAGAAATCAGCATACACATTCAACATTCTTATAGTTTCTTCTTGCGCTTCTTCTGCAGTAGCATGAGCGGTATGACCTTCCTGCCATAGAAATTCTACGGTTCTTAAAAACGGACGGGTTGTCTTCTCCCATCTTACAACAGAACACCATTGATTATAAAGTTTTGGTAAATCCCTATAGGACTGAATTATATTTGAGTAATGATCACAAAATAGAGTTTCGGAAGTAGGTCTAACACACAACTTTTCCGTCAGTTCTTCCTGACCTCCATGGGTTACCCATGCAACTTCAGGTGCAAAACCTTCAACATGATCCTTTTCTTTTTGCAGTAAGCTTTCAGGAATAAACATAGGCATATAAACATTTTCATGCCCTGTCTCCTTAAACTTGGCGTCTAGGTTCTTCTGTATGTTTTCCCATAGGGCATAACCATATGGTCTTATAATCATGCAGCCTCTTACGCTCGAATAGTCAACCAAATCCGCTTTTTTTACAATATCCGTATACCATTGAGCAAAGTCAACATCCATTGAGGTTATTGCCTCAACCATCTTCTTATCTTTATTGTTCGACATGTCTCCAACTCCTTATAAATTTTAATTCGACATGAAATATTGCTTTAGCATCATTTTCTATCGAATAAATCACCACTTCAAAACAACTATATAATTACCTTACAAATAGTTCCACCTAGGCCATTTCAAAAAATCACCTATACAATACTTAAGTCACAAAGCCCATCAATTCAGATTTATTGAAATGGCAATTGCAAAGTTTTTTGAAATCACTCTATTAAATGTTAATATAACAAAGTACCTCTGTCAATGCAGAACTTTATAGGTTTTAATAAAATTTTTAGTGCACTTTTCTCATTAGCTTAAGCCTATATTATTTCCAGCACTTAAAAATATACACAAAATTGAGCAACAGATAAATATCCGTTGCTCTTAAAGTATCACGTTATAAAAACGCAAATTGTATATGGGTAAAAAGGGTGTAATGATATAGTTTTGTAAAAATGTTCAACAATGTATACATAACGGTTGACGAATAAAAAACATAAATTACTGTGAAGAAAGAACATAGTCTTAAAATATAAACTGCAAAGATTAAAAGTATTAAACCATCGGATTCAAGTATTAACATATAGTCTGGTAGATTATTTTCTGTGTAGAAGCTGCAAATTTTAGATATCGATTTATAAGTACTAACTGTATAGATTGCAAATTCGTACTACAACGCTTTTAACAAATTAACCAATAGTGCAAAATGTAATAAAAACAATTGTTGCTACATATAAAATAGTGGGTAGTTGACGTTTGGTATATCGTAATTAAAAATACTATATATAGATTACTGTATTTTTAGAATGTGATTAATATATTTTATTCATCACACCCCTCAAATTTTCCCAAACAACTTATATTAATATTTTCGCAAAAAAACGTAATATATTCAATATACAAATTTCACAAAAATGATTAAAATATAAAAATACTTTTGTATATATCGTACATATCCTTATGTCAAATTTACATATACGCCTATTCTATTTCTAGCAAAGACATAAAAAGAAGTCCGATTAATAATTATATCGGACTTCTTTTATTTATACTTTAGCTTTATTTTTTATATTTTTACTACAGTAAAATTAACCTTTTCTCCGTTTATGTTCCATTCCTTACTGTAACCTTCGGCACTTCCATGTATAATACCGTCTGCAAGTGTTTCATCTCCAATTACAGTCTTATTTCTGCCAATTATATCTGAAATCTTTGCATTTTCGGCAAAATATAGGTTTATGTGGTCTTGTACCTCAAATCCAGCTTCCTTCCTCATTGTCTGGATCTTGCTAATAATTTCACGTACAAAACCTTCCTCAATAAGCTCAGGTGTGAGATTAATGTCTAAAACAACAGTAGTATCCCTTTCTGTTTCCGACACAAACCCTTCCTTCTGTGAAGTTTCTATCAATACATCAGCTTCTGTAAGTTCTATAGTAGTATCATCAATTTCAAAAGTCACCATCTCACCTTTAGCAAACTTTTCCATAACCATATTATCATCAATTTCGGTAAGAACTTTAGCTATATGTGGAACAAGCTTTCCATATTTTGAACCAAGAGTCCTTAATTGAGGCTTAAATTTATACTTTGTAAAACCTCTTGCATCATCGGTAAATACTACTTCCTTCACATTTAATTCATCCTTTACAAGCTCATTAAACATTTCAGGAAGCTCAAAGCCTGCCTTAACATATATTCTTGCAACCGGCTGCCTGTTTTTGATATTTGCAGCGTTTCTACATGCACGACCTAAGACAACCAGTTTCAAAACAAGCTCCATGTTCTTTTCAAGTTCTTTGTCTATAATTTTTTCATCCGCAACAGGGAAATCACACATATGAACACTCTCTACAGCTTCACTGTCTATATTCCTAACGAGATTGCCATAAATCTCTTCAGCAATAAATGGCACAAACGGTGCTGAAACAGTAACTAGCTTTACTAGAACGGTATAAAGTGTCATATAAGCATTTATCTTATCCTGAGTCATATCCTTCTGCCAGAAACGCTCTCTGCTTCTTCTTACATACCAATTACTTAAATCGTCAACAAATTCTTGAATAGCTCTTGCCGATTCGGTAATTCTGTAATTTGCCAGATTCTTATCTACCGTTGATATCAATGTGTTCATTTTTGACAATACCCATTTATCCATAACTGAAAGTTTTTCATACTCAAGCTTATATTTTTTCGGATCGAATTGGTCTATATCTGCATACAAGACATAGAAAGCATAGGTATTCCAAAGTGTACCCATAAACTTTCTCTGGCTTTCACTGACAGCCTCTTCATAAAAACGGTTCGGAAGCCATGGAGCACTGTTTATATAGAAGTACCAACGCACTGCGTCAGCTCCTTGCTTATCGAGCACCGACCATGGGTCAACAACATTGCCTTTGTGCTTGCTCATCTTAACACCATCTTTATCGTTTACATGGCCTAGAACAATAACGTTTTTGAAGGCAGGCTCGTCAAAGAGAAGCGTTGAAATTGCAAGCAAGGTATAGAACCAGCCTCTTGTTTGGTCAATAGCTTCACTTATAAAGTCTGCTGGGTAATTATCCTTAAAAATCTCCTGGTTTTCAAAAGGATAATGCCACTGAGCAAAAGGCATTGAACCGGAATCAAACCAACAGTCTATAACCTCAGCTACCCTCTTCATTTTCCCCGTACCGCACTTAGGACATTTTAATAAAACATTATCTATAAACGGCTTATGAAGCTCTATATCCTCCGGAACATTTTCTCCCATCTCCTTAAGCTCTGCAATACTTCCTATAACATGACGGTGACCACATTCACATTCCCATATAGGCAGCGGAGTTCCCCAATATCTTGAACGGCTAAGTCCCCAGTCCACAACATTCTCTAAGAAGTTACCCATACGGCCTTCTCTTATATTGTCAGGCAGCCAGTTAATCTTGTTGTTGTTCAAAAGGAGCTTATCCTTAACAGCTGTCATTTTTACAAACCAGGTATCCATTGCATAATAAAGAAGATGAGTATCACATCTCCAACAGAAGGGATAGGAGTGCTCATAATCAAGCTTTTTGTATACTAAATTTCTTCCATCTAAGTGTTTAATAATCAAAGGATCGGCATCCTTTACAAACATACCCTTCCACTCTGTAACACAGTCAATAAAGTTTCCCTGTTCATTGACCATTTGTACAAAAGGCAAATCATAAGCTCTACCAACTTTAGCATCATCTTCGCCAAAGGCAGGAGCGGTGTGTACAATACCGGTACCATCAGTCAAGGTAACGAAATCGCCACCAGCTACATAGAATGCTTTTTTGTCAACCTTAACGAAGTCAAACAACGGCTCATATTCCATGCCTATCATTGATTGACCGTCCATTTTTTCAAGGACTTCGTATTCTTCATTTAATACGGTCGGTGCTAAAGCTTCTGCTAATATATATATTTCATCGGAGCACTTGGCCTTTATATAGGTTTCACGCGGATTCACAGTTAGAGCTACATTCGACGGTAGTGTCCAAGGTGTAGTAGTCCAAGCCATAAGGTATACATTTTTTTCACCTTTAACTTGGAATTTTACATATATTGAAGGTTCTTTTACATCCTTATAGCCTTGCGCCACTTCATGGCTAGAAAGTGAAGTTCCGCAGCGTGGACAGTAAGGAACTATTTTGTGTCCTTTATACAAGAGATCCTGATCCCATATTCTCTTTAAAGCCCACCAAACCGATTCAATGTAGTTGTTATCATAGGTTATATAAGGGTCTTCCATATCAGCCCAATAGCCAACTCTGTCACTCATCTGCTCCCATTCACCCTTATACTTCCATACGCTTTTTTTACAGTTTGCAATAAACGGCTCCACACCAAACTTTTCAATTGCAGGCTTTCCATCAATACCAAGCAGTTTTTCCACTTCCAGCTCCACCGGAAGCCCATGGGTATCCCAACCCGCTTTTCTCAATACTTTATAACCCTTCATTGTCTTATATCTTGGAATAATGTCTTTTATAACACGAGTCAATATATGTCCGATATGTGGTTTACCGTTTGCAGTGGGAGGACCGTCATAAAAAGTAAAGGTTTCTCCACCTTCTCTCATTTCAATACTCTTTTCAAATACCTTGTTGTCCTTCCAGTATTTCAAAACTTCCTTTTCCCTATCAACAAAATTAAGGTTAGTCGATACTTTTTTATACATTTTATTTACCTCCGGTCATTTATTATTTATAAATCTGTACGCAATATAAAAATCCCCTCATCCCAAATAGGGACGAGAGGATATAAATTCTCACGCGGTACCACCCAAATTATTGCAGAAAACAAGTCTTCTACAATCACTCTAATGTTTTAACGGTCAACACCGGCATTCCCTACACATTATATAACTTCAGGATACGACTCATGGACGATTTTCAAAGGTTAGCCTTACAGGTATTCCACCACCACCTGCTCTCTAGAAAGTTTTTACCCTCTACTCTTTCCAATCAACATCTTCACAATATTTTTGTATTAATATGATTTTAATCACTAAATTTACTTATGTCAAGCCCCTCATTTTTCTTTACTCTTCAATAGTCCTCCATACAGGTGTTGTGTTGAATATGTAACCTGTGTCAAGAGGCTTTGTTAGTTTCAGAATGTTGAAGGAGGATGCAATAGGACTTTCAAAGGTTATTGTTTGTACTGTGTCCCCCGACAATATGGTTTTGTGAGTTCCTGATGCAGTGAAATTTAATGGGTTGTTTGATTGCGTGAAATTTCCTTTTACTTCCAGTGTTCCAGCTGTTAGGTAATTACTATGATCTACTGCACTACAAGTGGTGAAGTTTCCTCCAACATACACATAGTCTGCTTCATTTGTCATTTCTAGAATTGAATAATCACTTTCATTATCTTGATCCCTTTCTATAACATAATCACCAGACACTATCATATTTCCTCCGTTTATTTTTACCACACTTGTAGATTCTGAACTCTGAGTAAAATTACCACTTACTCCGAAATTATATCCTGCCAAATCCAAGACTCCGGACACTATACTTAAGTCTCCATCTATT
>JAEZUI010000089.1 GCA_023421115.1 Bacillota bacterium
ATGGCATTTTTAGCGTCTCGCGACAGGATGTCGCATAGACGCGGCGAAAATTATCAAGCTGAGGCTACAGCTTCTATGCGAAGGTCACGTAATGGAGTCGTTTGACACTAAAACAATAGGCACTCCCCTTCATACAGATTCTAAAATCGCCGCACCACTAATTTATACCGACAACTCAAGAATTTCAAGCCATGCTCAAAGAGAATTTTCTTAAGTATAAAAACGAAATTGACCGAGCATTTTTTCTAAATCACCCTAATATACTTAATAGAATACATTTTATATACAAGCGGGAAGTGACTTAAAGTATATGGTTTCTAATATTGTAAAAATGCTATTGAGTTTGATATTAATATTAATTAGCTGTGAATTCTTTACCAACGCAATTGAGTGGCTTGGAAAGAAGTTAAGAGTGGGGGAGGGAGTGGTTGGAAGTCTGTTTTCAGCAGTAGGTACATGCCTTCCCGAAACTATGGTGCCAGTTATAGCCATATTGTTTTTTGGAGAAAAAAACTTAATAGATATAGGTATTGGAGCTATAGTCGGAGCACCGTTTATGCTTAGCACATTAGCCTTCTTTGTAACAGGCTCAAGTGTTTTGATTTTTTACTCAAAAAGAAAAAAAGGCATGGTTATGAACGTAAATTGTGATATTCTATGCCGTGATATAAGCTTTTTTATAACAGCTTACAGTCTAGGTATTTCTGCAGCCTTCATAGGAAGAAGTGTATTGAAAAATATGATTGCGCTATTTCTAATTGCAATATATATTTATTATATATATCTTACGGTAAAGCAGGATAAAGTCCACCAAGCCCCTTTAGATAAGCTTTACTTTTCAAAAATATTTCATGTCAAGACAAGGTTCCGTGTTGTTATGGTTCAGGTTTTTGTAGCCCTTTTAGGAATTATACTCGGCGCTCATATGTTTGTAATAAAAATAGAAGCAACTTCAGCATTATTAGGCATACCTGCTATTGTTTTATCCCTTGTAATAACTCCTATAGCTACCGAACTTCCAGAAAAATTCAACAGCATAATATGGATAAGCAAAAGCAGGGATGCCTTAGCGATGGGGAATATAACAGGTGCTATGGTATTTCAAAGCTGTATACCCGTATCGATAGGAATTTTGGCTACCGATTGGATATTGAATTTTAATGCGGTTATAAGTGCCCTTATTGCAGTTGTTTCAGCGTCAATAGTGTATTTTTGGGCTGAAAACAAAAAAAGTTTGAATCCTATACCTTTAGTCCTAGGAGGAGCCTTTTATATACTTTTTATTATATCTCTACTTTAGGTTATCCCTAAAAAATATTTTTTATGTTTAGGGATTCCTTTTCCGGTATATGGGTTATATAATTCTTTAAGGTTGCAAGCTCTGCAAGGGCTAAAGAAGCATCCTTTGCTTTTATATATTCCGCTACTTTTGTAAGTGCGTCTTCTATGTTGTCTATTTCGGCATGGTCGATCAACAGTGCCCATTTGCTTTCTACTGCTGGCCACTCGTTTAAAATGGAAGCAAGACCGGATTGAGCCTTTACCCAATCTTCTTCCTTCATGTTGGCTTCGACAGTTACTATTTTTTCTTCAAGACTATGTGCATCTTTTAATAAAATACGATTTGTAAAAAATGCGGCGCCTAAAATCAGTGCAACTATAGCGGTTATTAATATGAGGATTTTTGCAGTATGCAAGTTAGTTTTGCCCCCTTCCTAAAGCTTTTGTTTGCCAATATAAATTTCCTTGACTATCCAAAGAGGCAAAAAGAATATTTTCGGGCTTATCAATACCAAGTTTCTTTAATTCTCCTAAAAGCCAGGTTATATTTAAATTGGCTTTTTGTAAATTGTTGTAGTTGATGCTACCGTCCACAATAAGGTCGAGAGGTAGTCCCTCATAGTTTGTAGGTATATTAAGATCTTCAGCACTTATAGCTCTTTTTTGGGATTTTGGAATCACACTAAGTTGACCATTGGTTTCGAGTATTGCAAATTCAACATCAGCAATATTTGGGGTGTTGTTGATTCTTAATTGCTCTAAAAGGTCGTTTAAAGTAAACATCTCTTTTTTGAGCTCAGCTTCTTGTATTTTGCCGTTTGCTATTAGTATGCTTGGCTTTCCGCATATAATTCCCCTAGCTTTTATGCTTTTTAAGGAAATAAAGGATAAGGCCATTTGTGCAATTAACAAAGTGAGTATTGGGATTATTCCACTAATCAGTGGAATGCCTGTGTTTTGCATTGGTACTGCTGCTAGTTCCGATATAAGGATAGCAACAGCAAGCTCAAAGGGCTGAAGTTCACCGATTTGCCTTTTGCCCATTACCCTCATAGTAACTACAACAAGTGTAAATAAAATTAAGGTTCTTGTAAAAACTACAAGCACAGAATCATCCTTTCAGTATTTTAAAGATCAAAACAAGACTCACTACATTAGTATTTTTTCAAATTGAACTTTTATTATACGTAAGACCCTTTCAAAAAATAACTAATACAATATTTAAAGCTCAAAGCTCACCATGAAAGCTTTTAGATTACAAATATGTGAAAGGTTGTGGAATATTTAGATTAGGTGAGGAATTGTAAAATAAACTATTGTAAGATAGAAATATTTACTTAATACCTTGTATGTTGAAGAATTCAATGCTATACAAATATTAGTGTAATAATATAAAATAGATTTCATTAGGCCATTGACCAGTTGTTTTTTGGCATTACCTTAGAGGCTTATTGAGTATTCATAGATGAATTTATTAATAATAAAGTCATTAATAGTTATAATACAGGAGGAAGGATATGCAAATTATTGTAATCGGGTGTGGAAAAGTTGGAGCAAGGTTTGCTCAAGTATTGTCGGAAGAAGGCCATGATGTAGCTATTGTGGACAATGACAGCAACTCTTTTAAAGCTCTTGACCCGGAATTTGACGGTATAACAATAACAGGGGTGCCAATTGATCAGGATGTGTTGAAGAAAGCTGGAATAGAGACTGCAGATGTATTAGCTGCTGTCACTCCTGATGATAATGTCAATATCATGGTTTGCCAGGTTGCTAAAGAGATTTTTAAGATTCCAAAAGTTGTAGCAAGAATATACGATCCAGCCCGTGAACAGGTATTCCATCAATTCGGTCTTACTACCATATGCCCTACGCAAATGACTGTTGAGGTTATAAAGTCCATGGTTGTCAACGAGACTAAGACCTCATTGCATACAATAGGCAATACGGCATTGACCTATAACTATGTTAAGGCGCAGAATGTATACTACGGGAAAAAATTGAGTTCGGTGAAACTTAAAGACAATTCCTTTGTTTTTGGAATGATTCAAAACGGATGTTTTTATTTTTCAAATGAGGACGTTACGGTAAACCAAGGAGATACTATTGTTATAGCACAAAAAGGTGGATAAACTTTTTAGGTAATTCTTAAAAATTTCTAAAAAAATATACTTTCGGAGGTTTATAAATGTATATTATTGTTGCCGGAGGCGGAAAGATAGGCTATTATCTGATAAAAACGCTTCTATCTTTTAAACATAAGGTGTCAGTTATTGAACCGCAGGTTGAATTGTGTGAAAAGCTTGCAAATGAGCTTCATATCCCTACATTTAACGGGGATGCAACCGATTTGGACATATTAACCCAGGTAGAGGTTGCTAAAGCGGATACTTTTATTGCAGTTACGGGCAAGGATGAAGATAATCTTATTGCATGTCAGTTAGCAAAGAGAAACTTTGGAGTTAGGCGAACTATAGCTAGGGTTAATAATCCTAAAAATATAGATGTTTTTCAAAGACTTGGTGTTGACTTGGCGGTGAGCAGCACTTCAGTGATTGCAGAGTTAATTGAGCAGGAAGTGGATTACACAGGTATGAAGACACTGATGAAGCTAAAAAGCGGTAAACTGGTCTTAAGTGAGATAGTCATAACCGGTAAGTCTCCCGCTATTAATAAAAGCTTGAAGGAAATCAACATACCTAAGGATTGCATACTTATTTCAGTTATAAGAGGTGAAGAAGTAATTATTCCTAATGGTTTTACCATATTAAAAGAAAGTGATTATGTTATAGCTGTTTCGTCGAGACAAGATCAAGAAGAACTAAAGGAGTACTTCCTCGGAAAGAGTGGGATTTTTTAGAAACGGTAAATTGCAAAGTTTTTTGGAATCACTTAATAGAAAACTCCGGTGACATCTCACTATGTAGAAGCCCGGAGTTTTCTGTATTATTAGCCCACTACTATTTTACCTTCAGGGTAAACCATATCTTCGTTCTTTTTTCCGTTTCTTAATGAAAGCGATAAGGCAAAGGAGAGAGGTCCAACTCTCCCTAAAAACATAGTGATGATAATTGCAATTTTGCTTGCCGTATGAAGATTAGGGGTGCCGAAGGATGAAATTCCAACAGTTCCAAAGGCTGATGTAATCTCATATAAAGTATCAATGAATGAAAAACCGTCTATTGCAAGGACCAAAGTGGTAACTGTGATTACAATTATCAAGCTCAAACCGACTATTGAAAGAGCTTTTAAAACTAGAGTATGTGGTATTTTATGTTTGAATACAATGGTATCATCTTTTCCTCTCGTTTGAGAATAGATTGCAGCTATTATAATACCAAAAGTTGTTACCTTAATACCGCCGCCTGTTGAACCTGGAGAAGCACCTATGAACATAAGTAAGATATTTACTACTTTCGTTATTTCATGCATTTCAAATATAGGGACTGAATTAAAACCAGCCGTCCTTAAAGTGACCGATTGAAAATACGCATTGAGTAATTTGCTCGGAATACTTAAATTACCTAAAGTGTAAGGGTTATTGTGCTCAAATATAAAGATGAAAAGTGTTCCGAACACAATTAATATAGTTGTAAACACAAGTACAACTTTCGTATGTACAAGAAACTGCTTGTTTTTCCTGAATTCGTATAAGTCCTTCCACACCAAAAAACCCAGACCTCCGATGATAATCAAGGCAGATGTAGTTAGCAGAACAAGGGGGTCGTTTTTATAATTGGTAAGGCTTTGATAATTGCCTATAATATCAAAGCCTGCATTACAGAACGCAGAGATGGATTGAAAGAAGGACATATAAACGCCTCTTAAGCCGTATTGAGGTATAAATTTCATGGAAAATATAACTGCACCGATAAATTCTATAAGAAAAGTTATTGATATTACTTTTTTAACTAGCCTTAAGACACCTTCGGAGCTGAAATGATTAAGCGATTCCTGAGCAAGTATTCTTCCCTTGATACCAACTTTTTTTCCAAGAAGTACTGAAAAAAAGGTTGTAATAGTAACAAGACCAAGACCGCCTATTTGTATAAGCAATATAATCACCGTTCGACCGAAAAAACTCCATTGCGTAGCAGTATCCACAACAACCAGTCCGGTAACACAGGTGGCTGATGTAGCTGTAAAAAGGGCTGTAAGAAAGCTTACTTGTGGCTGTCCAGGATTGGATGCTATTGGAAGGGAAAGTAAGACAGCGCCCCAAAAGATTACAGCTAGAAAACTGAATACGATTATCTTAGTTGGTTCAAGAGATATAGTTTTGTTGTCTTTGAATTTAAATTGTAGCTTTACCATATATACCACCATTTCTTCGAAAAATATTTGAAAAACATAGGGTAAATTATATCATACTGGTTTTGCAAAGAAAAGTGAATTATCTTTCTTATACCTATTATCCTTCGCTTCGTTAACATTCTCTAAAGCCTTATAGACTAAAGCTGGGAAAATAAAAACTCCGGGACATCGAGTCCCTCCGTTTTTACCTCTTTCACTTCGTTCGAAAGAGGTAAAATAAAAACTCCGGGACATCGAGTCCCTCCGTTTTTACCTCTTCCACTTCGTTCGAAAGAGGTAAAATAAAAAATAGCAGGAGATCAACTCCTGCTATTTTTTATTACTTATCCTTATCTTGAAGTATCTCCTGAGCGTTCAGAAGGATAGCTGTTTCCAGTGTAGGATTGGAATACTTTCTTAACGATGTTACCACCTATCTTACCAGCTTCTCTTGAACTTAAGTCACCGTTGTAACCTTGTTTTAAGTTAACTCCAACTTCTTTTGCTATTTCGTATTTCATGTTATCAAATGAAGTTTTGCTATTATTGTTGTTTGCCACTGTTATCACCTCCTTAGTCTTATTGTGTCTTAAATAAAACAGATTATGAGTAGAAAGATTTTCTAGTTTTATTTAAGTTATTCCAAAAGAATAAGAGGAAAAAGCAAAGGAACTCGATGCCCTTTGCTTTTATTATGTCAACAATAAGAAAAGGAGATATTTTTAGATATTTCTATGCCTTTTTAGTACTATTTTTTTCTTTAAATTTATCTTATCCGGAATATTTATTTTTTTCCCGATATCCCAAAACCTTGCTATGTTATCATCGGGTATTTTGATTTCTTCAGTATTTTCAATACTTAAAATAAAATCAACAATTTCTTTGGCAACATTAGGGTTTAAATATTTCTTTTGAGATTTCTTTATCTGCTTTAGTTTACTGCCGTTGTTAATAAGTAATTCTCTGATTATCGACTTAAGTCTGCGGGTTTCTTTACATACTACTCCTAGGTTATGCTTTATAAGATATCCCGGATTACCTTCCTCTTGCCCTGGCAAGTTGCCTGTAACAATAAGAGGAACGTTGCAGGCAACTACTTCCATCATTACATTTGGGCTTCCACGGGTAATTGCTAAATCGGAGGAAAGCATCAAATCCTGAACATTTTCAGTAAAACCGAAAATTTCAACTCTTTCGGTGCCAAATCTTTCATAAAGACTTCTTTCAAGTCTTCTTTTGAGAACTTTATTTCTTCCTGTAATAATTTTAACCTTGCAGTTAAAATTATTTAGAAGAATACGGGCAATTGTACTCATATTCCCGGAGCCTTCGCCACCGCTCATGATAAGGCACTCTAAAGGCCGATTTCTGGTATAAATGCGATCTTGTGTATCTTTATTTAGATGCTCAAGAAATTTTTGCCTTACAGGAAAACCTATTAATTTCAGCTTTGATTCGGATACACCAAACTCAAGGCATTTATATTTTGACTCCTTAGTAGGACATATAATGTAGTCAACCCTAGGATCTGCCCACAGAGGTGAAATAGAAACAAGGTCTGCTATGAGAGTAACAAAAGGAATTTTTATATTGTATTCTTCTAGAATATTCAAAACTGAGCCGTTAAAATTTGGATGCACCGAAAGTATTAAATCTGGTTTAACGCTTCTCAATAGTTTTATAAAATTGTCACGCATAGCAATTTCAGTAAATTCGTTGACGATAGATGGTTTCTTTAGAGAAACTTCCCATATCATTTTCCAGACTTCTTTTGCGTTTCTTGTTATTGAGCCGTAGAGTTTACCTATTCTTAGTCCTAAATTACCTATAAGTGAAAAACCGTCAATAACATGTACACTTACGTCAGGATGAAGAGAAAATTTTTCCTGCAATGAATCTGTTATGCTTTTGTGTCCGTGACCTGTATAATTGGATGAAATTACTAATATATTTTTAACCATAAATCCTCCTCCGTTATTGAATACAATTAACTGTAAATATAAAATATTTTATTACAGTTTGGGCCATTTCAAAAAATAACCTATACAATATTTAAGTCAGAAAGCCCATCATGAAAGCTTAAAGCTTTCAAACAGATGAACATTATTTTGCAGCGCAAAAAATGTAAATCAGATTTTTTGAAATGGCAATTGACCAGTTATTTTTTTGGAATCACCTTGTGTCCTTCAAACATAAGCAAAGTTTATTTTAACATTTATATTATATTACTTAATTTTTACAAGTAAAAGCTTTTATATGAGTTTTAGTGAAAATATTTTAAAACTTGTTTCTTGATAAGGTGTAAATACTTATGTTTGTTTTACTTCATAATCCTTATAAAAAAATGAAGTGGCGATCGAAGCAGATGTTATCTCCATTGGAGAGTTCTTTATAATAAGAGTGCAATTTGGATATACTTTTTTTGTTATGGAGATTTCGCCATCTCCTTTTGCCCTAAGATATCTGTTAATATCCTTTCTTTCATGTTCAAGTTCTTTTATAGTATCTCGTATATCAACCAATTTAAGTAAAGCTTGATTGTAGAGTCTAACTTCATTAGAGTTCATCTCATTTTGTGAAGTACTAGAGATTTCTTTTTTCAGGAGTTGCTGTTCATCTTTTAGACTTTCGATATTTTTTATAATAGCATTAAGTCTTTCGGAGTAGGAGTTTCTGTCAAAGCCGGTTACTTCAACTACAGTTTTGACTTCTAAAGGAGATCCGATTACTGCTGAAGTTACTTTTGTTTCAGCTTTAATGTGTCCTCCTATGATATTTCCCTTAACGGATTCGATAAATACCTCTTTAGCATTAATAGTACTGTTTATGCAATAAAAGCCTATATGGACAAGGCCTCCACATTGTAAAGTTGTGTTATCTGCGAACTTTGTGTAAATATCTTTTTTTGAATGTATAAACGATTGATTTTTTGAT
Organism: Bacillota bacterium; assembly: GCA_023421115.1. Taxonomy (GTDB): domain Bacteria; phylum Bacillota; class Clostridia; order Acetivibrionales; family Acetivibrionaceae; genus Acetivibrio. The sequence goes on from JAEZUI010000089.1 coordinate 8,509, forward strand.
ATTATTCCTCCTCTAATAAATATGCTTCCCTGAAGACTTTTTACTTCTTTTACGTTTCCTAAACCGATAGGACTTTTTATTTCTATATCTTTAGTTGCCTCCACTGAAAAACCATCAGTAATAGTACCATTAATTGTTACATAACCGTCAAAGTTAATATTTCCCGTGTTAAAATCTACATCTCCATCTATCTCTAAATGACAAGACACACTTATTTTGCCGTCAACATAGTTAACGGCACCATTGATTTTGGAAAATAAGATGGTTTTATCATTTACAAGTATTTCATAAACGGTGTTTTTATCATAAAGCAGTGGTAATTGTTTACCCTTTACAGCTTTAATTGTATTGCCTGTAACGGTTCTTCCGTGAAAACCTTCTTTTGCCTCAATACGTTCACCAAGCCAATCTCCGGCTTTTACTTTGTTTATGAGCTTTAATTCATAATAATTTGTTTTTCCATCATCTTTTATTTCCGGTTTCAATTCGCTTAAATCATACATTTTTACTATACTGTCTTTGCCGTCAATACTTGCTTGACCTTCAGCAATAGTATAGGTTTTACCCGCTTCAATATCGCTTTGAAAGAAATCGCGTTTTATTCCAAAGGTTATCTCTTTTTTGTTAAGTGCTTCATAGGTTTCTTGAATAAGATTTTCACGGTTTTTTAAATCGAGATAGTCCTTAGGTGTGTTGTAAGTAACTTTGGCTTTAAGACCGTCCGCAGAAACCGTTATTACTATTTTTTCTTTCAGTTCACCAAATTTTTTTGGAGGTTGAGGTGCACTAGTGATAGCAGTTTTTATGACATTAAAGTCAGTAATCATAAATTCAGGATGGGAATTAATTATATCGTTTAGTTGACTAAAGGGCATCCCATTTTTTATTGACTCTAAATACAGACTATCGGATAATATGTATATTTTTACATATTCATCCGAGTATACAATTTTATTATCCATATATTACAATGCACCTCCTACTATAAATATCGGTGCATATTTAATATTAATTTATACTTGCTTAATTTTCGCGGTGATTCCAAAATTATTGGATATAAACTTTTTATAAGCTACATATAGATTTATATATAAGTTATATTTCTCCATAAGGTAAGGGATTGCTGAAATAATACTTTGTTACAAAATGTTAAAATAAAAAATAATTATGGATGTGATGAGATTGTTAAGAAAGCTACTCAAAAAAAAGATTATAACTGCAATTACATGCGTTAGTTTGGTAATTTCATTAAGTGTTAGTATTTTTGCCGATGATTTTAGCGAGGATGAACCCTTCCAAGAAATTTTTTCAACACAAGTAAGCGGAACGCCTGAGCTAAAACCTCCTAAAATTGAAGCTGGTGCTGCGATAGTAGTGGATATGAAAAGTGGAAGAGTCTTATATGAAAAAAATGCGTATTCAAGAAAGTCAATAGCTAGTACCACTAAGATAATGACAGCTATAGTGGCGATAGAAAAGGGGAAGCTTGACGATGTGGTGAAAGTTAGCAAAAGGGCGGCAAACATAAGGGGTTCTACAATAAAGCTCAGAGCAGGAGAAGAATTGACTCTCAAAGAATTATTATATGGATTAATGCTCAAATCAGGAAATGATGCTGCGATAGCTATAGCTGAACATATAGGGGGCAGTGTGGAGGAGTTTGCGGTTTTGATGAATGAAAAAGCGCAAGAACTTGGGCTTAAAAATACTCAATTTAAAACACCTCATGGTCTTGATACTCCAGGGCATTACTCAACTGCATATGAACTTGCACAAATAGCAAGATATGCTTTGAATAATCCTACCTTCTCTAAAATAGTCGGTACGCAAAATATATCTATTACAGGAAGAAGTCTTTATACTACAAATGAAATGCTTGGGGCGTATTCTGGTGCAGATGGAGTAAAAACTGGGTATACGGGTCAAGCCGGAAGATGTCTTGTTACTTCTGCCACCAGAAATAAAATGAGATTTATTTCAGTAGTTTTAAATTGCGCTAGCAGATCGGTAAGGGCACAGAGCAGTAAAGCAATTTTGGATTATTCTTTTAATAATTATAGTTTATGCAATCTTTTGGAAGAAGCAGAAAGTGTAGGAAATCTTCCAGTGCTAAAAGGTAAAGCTCAAATAGTACCTATAGTACCAGAAAAGGGTATAGAAATGCCTCTGACTAAAGAAGAAAAAGATAACATGGAAGTGGATATTTGCTTGTACAGCGATAAATTGACAGCACCGGTTGAAGTGGATTTTGAGGTGGGGTATATAAAATTTAATGTAAAAGGTAATTTAATTGCGAAAGTAGCTTTAAAAACCAATAGCTTTGTGGAAAGAAAACGTTTTGTCGACTACTACAGGGATGTAGTTGGAATATGGTATAAACTGATAAAGTTAAATACAGTTATTCAAAGCGAATAACTGTAAAATTGCTTTAAGGTGATTTAAAAAACTTTGCAAAGGCCATTTCAAAAAAATTTGATTTACATTTTTTGAAATGACCTAATTTGCAATTCTGAAAAGTTCTTAACACGCTTTTTTGAAAATTCCCTAAGTTAAAAGGCTGATTCTCTTATTTTCAAGATTATCAATTAGATTTAGGAATTCCTGTTTGTTTTTTTCATCCATATTTCGAACCATCAAGCCATATTCATTATAACCTTCATTAGGCGATTCACGAATAATATTGGCTGTAAGTTCAATGTATTTGTTAGAATTGATACTTGTTGAAAATTTTATTTGTACATCAATTAAGGTTTGAAATTTATGATTACATACGATAGCCATTCCACTTAGACTGATGTTTTTTATTATTCCGTATACAGCACGTGAGCCCGTGACTTCAAAGATATTAGTGGGGAAATTGACAAGATATCGTTGGTCTCTTCTTATATTATGATATCTATATGTCTTGGTGTTCATGATTTTTACGATACCGGGACTTGAAATATCGATATGATATACTTCACCATATACAATATATTCATAATCACTAGACAGTATCTGGCACTTAACTTTATCACCTATTAGAACACTTCCTTTAATAAAAGGTTCTGTAAGTTTGACGTATATAAAGTTGTCCTCATAGTCTACAATAGCATTAAGCATTCCTTCAAATACTCTAGAGTGTTTGATGTTCATAAGGGTTCCTTTAGCAAAAATCAAGCGTTTTTCTTCTTCAGGCAACTCTTTGAGCACATTAGATGAATTGTGATTTGACATTTTCCGCACCTCGCAAGATTATAAAGTATTTTGAATAAGGCCATTTCTATAAATCAACTATAAAAGTTCTTTTAAGATATATAGCTTTCTTGATTGCAAATAAAGATATACATATATATTCGATAAATAATAAAAAAAACCTTTTTATTATTAAGTTATTATTATATTTTAAAACAGAGAATCTTGGGACATTAATAAAGTCCTTGAAAAGAGTAGGAGAGTTTTGATATAATTACTCGAAATTGTTTTGAGGAGAAAAACTATGAAAACCGTTATAATTGCATTGAATTCAAAATACATTCACTCAGCCTTGGCTCCTTGGTACCTGAAAGCAAATTGCACTCCTGACTGTGGGGAAGTTAAAGTTATGGAGTTTTCAATAAATGAAATGACCGATACAATACTTTCGGATATATATGAAGAGAATTGTGATATAGCTGCTTTCTCGTGCTATATATGGAATATTGGGGAGGTCCTCAAAATAGCGGATAACTTAAAAAAGGTACTTCCGGAGGTCAAAATTATTTTAGGTGGTCCTGAAGTTTCGTTTTGTTCTTATGAAGTAATGCAAAATAACAGGTGCATAGATTATATACTGTCTGGAGAGGGAGAAGAGGCGTTTAAGCTTCTATTGAGTTCTTTTTCAAAGCCTTCCATAACTCGAGAAAGCATAAAAAGTCTAACCTATAGAGACGGTGAGTGCATAGTATCCGGTGAAGAGTATGCAGTTGTTGAGGACCTGAATACTGTAAAGACGCCTTATAGTGAATATATGCTCGGTTTTGCAGAAAACAAAATAATTTATTATGAGTCTTCTAGGGGCTGCCCCTTTAACTGTTCTTATTGTTTGTCCTCTACCTTCAAGGGTGTTAGGTACTTAGACCTTGAACGGGTAAAATCGGATATTTTTTTATTTATCAAGTCAGGGACAAAGATGGTTAAATTTATTGATAGAACTTTTAACTGTAATATTGAACGGGCAAAACAAATTGTATCGTTTGTAATAGAAAATGCGGCATCGACACGTTTCCACTTTGAAGCAGCAGCAGACCTGTTTGATGAAGAAATGATAGCTATTCTTTCAAAGGCTCCGGTTGGACTGATTCAGTTTGAAGTGGGAGTTCAGTCGACCAATACTGAAACTATTGCAGCTGTTAACAGGAAAACAAGATTAAAGGAAGTGTTTGAAAATGTTCGGAAACTGAATAGTTTGAAAAATATTCATATACATCTCGACTTGATTGTCGGACTGCCCTATGAGGATTATGAATCCTTCAGAAAATCCTTTAATGATGTCTATAATCTTGTGCCTCAACAGCTTCAGGTTGGTTTCTTAAAACTCCTTAAGGGTTCTTCCATAAGGAACGAGTCGTACGAATACGGCTATAAATTCAGAAATTATCCTCCCTATGAGGTTTTAAGTAATAGCTACTTAAGTTATGAAGAAATATCCAAACTTAAAGATATGGAAGATATGGTAGAGCGTTTCTTTAATTCTGGGAGATTTGTCAGGACTCTTGAGTACCTCATTAATGGCTTTTTTTCTTCACCCTTTGATTTTTATGAAAAACTGTCGGAATATTTTAAGGAGTCCGGTTATTTTAAACGCTCTTTATCGAGTCGGGATTTGTATACTGTAATTTTGAATTTTGCCCGGGAGAATGAGTTGGATATAAATATAAAAATAGTTAATGAGCTGCTGAAATTTGACTTTTTGGTTTCAAATAATACTAATAACCTTCCTAAAGGTTTGGTCAGAAATATGGACTTGAATTTTAAAGAAAAATGCTTTGAATTTCTAAAAAGAGAAGAATACATATCGGAATATATTTCTGATTTTGTTGGATTGCCTGCAAAACAGATTTATACAAAAGTGCATTTTGAACTGTTTCTGTTTGACATCACAAAAAACAATACCGCACAGAGCAATACTGTAGTTTTATTTGATTATACCGATTATAACGAGGTCACAGGTCAGTTCAGCTACGTAAAAGTCCCAATTGGTGATAAGTAATACTATAAGTAATAGCTATAAAGTATCACTTATAGAGTACACTGTTTGTTATATCATTAAGTGATATAGACACAGTAATTTTGGTGCCTTTTGGGCTATTTGGGGTGATTTTCATAATATCTGACAGTCTCTTGATTATCATAAGTCCCCATCCCCTTCTATTTATAGAGTCCAAATTAGTGTCAAGATTTTCATAATTGAGTAGTGAAGGATCAAAACCTGAGCCCTCGTCAGCAATTTCCAAAGTAATCTTATCCTCATTTTTTTCAAGATTAAAGGAAACTTTTCCACCATTCTTTTTATAACCATGTTCGAGGGAATTAATGAGAAGCTCATGGATAGCACTTTTTAATTTAAAAATTGTTTTTTCATCGGAAATCATTTGGCTTATAACATCTTCACATAAAACCAAAAAGCTTTCAATACTATCATTTTCAAAGGGAACAAAAGCATCAAGTTTATAACTTAGTATTTGCATGAACTGATCCTCCGAATGTATAATAAACCAGTGCTTTTTTAGCATAACAGATATAAAAAACGTAAGTATGCTAAAAACCACTTTCGCTGTTTGCCGCAGCGAAATTTACTGCTTTGATTGCAGTTTCCGCTGAGGTATGAATACCTTATAGTAAGATTATATCATAAAAATATAAACAAATAAAAGTAAGTTATGTAATTTAAAATAATATTTTGGAAAAATAATTTTTAACAGGTTGTGCAATTTGTATTTTTTGAAAAAGTTTGATATTATTATCCTTGTATATAATAATTAAAGGGTGTGGGAATGTGATAAGCAATAAGGACAAAGAGTTGTTCAAAGTTATGGACGATTCTTTGAAAAGATACTTAAAAGCAGCCGGTTTGATTTCGCAAGACGCTTTTAATATGTTATCTAAGCATAAAGGGCTTTTATGGAACGAAATAAGTACTCAAAGAGATATTTTAGAAGAGTTGATCAAGACAGATACCATAGAAGAAACAGTAGAGCAAAATGAAGAGCAGATTATCGAAAAATCTGAAACCGAAGATAAGCATGACGAAGTGCAGGAAGCTAAAAAGCGAGACCTTGAAGCGGGAGTGAAAGAAGACGGTCCGGTTAATTTATACAATAAAGTGGTAGAATTTATGAAAAAGCAAAAGTGTGATGAGTTGCAATGGGTAAGAACATATTCATTCAAATATACTTATGAAGATTATGAAGATTTTCAAATTAAGTTCTTTGAACATAAAGACCCCATACAATCTGGGAAAAACTACATTATGTTCGGAAATATTGGCAAAAGCTTTTCCATAAGAAAATCAGGAGAAGATATAGTAGGAGATACCTCTGAGTGCTTTGAAATGATTTTGAATTTATCGAATCTATTCAAAATTGATTAGACTCTTTTTATGGAGTAAATATATGGAATTTATTTTAATAAAATTTGACAAAATTTGATGCAAAAAGTATAATATATTATATAAGGTGATTTTACCTATAATCTATTTGCTTTCAAAAATTTCTTTGTTTTGTTTTAATATTTTAAATGATGAATAATGATTAAATTGTTATTATAGAATAATTATGTGATTATTGTGGGATAATTAATAGCATTATTTTTACGGGGGAAATATTATGACAAGGTTAAAACTTATTATAGCAGACACTGATGACACATATGTGGAGAGTATAGCAGGTTATTTAATGCTTAATTACTCTCAAAAGTTTCAGGTTAGCTCATTTACAGACAAACAATGTCTGATTGAATATCTTTCCAATGAAGGTAACAGCATTGATGTTTTATTGATAGAAGCAAGTCTTTACTCCAATGAAATACCTACAAAAAATATTTCGAATGTTATTTTGCTTACTGCAGAAAAAGTGGAGAGCAATGCTAATGATTACTATACAATATGCAAGTATCAGCAAGGTGATAAAATTGTAAGTGATATATTTAATATATATGCTCAAAAAGAGGATGCTAATGTTGTAAATGTTACCGGAGAAAAAAAGACTAAATTAGTTGCAGTTTATTCTCCTATAGGAGGTGCCGGTAAAACAACCATTGCAACTAGTTGTGCAATCCAATGCGCACAAAAGGGACTTGAGATTTTTTACCTTAATCTAGAAGATTTTCAATCGACGCCTCTGTTTTTTAGCTGTAAGGGAGAGCATAATCTTTCGAACATCTTGTACTATCTGAAGGATAACAGTAAAAACATGCAATTGAGAATTGAAGGAGCCAAACTTTTTGATACCGAGTACAATCTGCATTATTTCTGTCCTCCTGAGAGCCTTCTCGATTTACAGGATTCCAAATCTGAAGAACTTAAAACTCTTCTTGATGAATTTAGAAGCATGAGCCAATATGATATTGTTTTTATTGATATGTCGAGCAGTTTTGATGACAAAAATATTGCAATTCTTGATGCTTGTGATGAGATACTTCTAGTACTTCCTCAAGATGCAGTGTCGGATATAAAAATTGAGTTGTTTTCAAAGGAAATGAATATTTTAAAAGAGAGAAAAGGCTTGGATTTATCCGATAAAATAAATATGGTTTTAAACAAGTACAATGCCTATATGGCATTAGAAGTTGATACTGCGGAAGTATGCGGAAAAGCTATAGAATATTATATTCCGGTTGTGCCTGGTATGATGGCTGTTAAAGGAAATAACCGTCTTATGGATCTTCAAGGTGAATTTACTGAAAGTATAGAGGAACTTATTCAAAGATATGATATCTAGGAACTGAGGGTGTATTTATGGGTGCTTTCAATAAGGCAGACCTTATAGCCGAAGTAAAAAAAACTGTCAGCGATAGTGTAGACCTAGGGAAGGACATATCCGATGAAGAAATACGAGAACTGATAACCAGCATAGTTTTTGAAAAATCCAAACAAATTTATCTGACCGTCTCGGAGAAAAGGGAAATCAGTGAGGCGGTCTTTAACTCAATGAGACGTCTCGACATACTTCAGCCCATTATTGATGACCCGTCGGTAACTGAAATTATGATAAACGGAGCCGACGACATATTCATTGAAAAGGATGGAAGGACTGAAAAGCTCAATGAAAAATTTGAAAGCAGCCAAAAGCTTGAAGACGTCATCCAGTCAATAGTTTCAAAGGTCAACAGAACCGTTAATGAAGCTTCTCCTATAGTTGATGCAAGGTTAAGTAACGGATCTAGGGTAAATGTGGTGCTTCCTCCTATTGCCCTTAATGGACCGATAATGACTATAAGGAAATTTTCTGACCAACCAATGACCATAGAGAGGCTCATAAACTTCGGTTCGCTGACGGAGGATACGGCAAAAGTCTTAGAGACAATGGTGCGAGCCAAATACAATATATTCATTTGTGGCGGTACCGGTTCAGGAAAAACAACCTTCTTAAATGCACTTTCCAATTTTATTCCCAAAGATGAAAGAATCATTACAATAGAAGACTCTGCAGAACTTCAAATAACAGGTATTAAAAATATTGTTAAAATGGAAACCAGGAATGCCAATACCGAAGGAAAGGGCGAAATCACAATACGAGACTTGATTAAGGCATCTTTGAGGATGCGCCCTGAACGTATAATTGTCGGTGAAGTCAGAGGAGCGGAAGCACTTGATATGCTACAGGCAATGAATACGGGACATGACGGTTCACTCTCAACGGGACATGCCAACTCAAGCTGTGACATGCTTTCAAGACTTGAAACGATGGTTTTGAGTGGCGCAATAATGCCTTTAGAAGCAATACGTCAGCAAATTGCCTCTGCAATTGATATAATGATACATTTAGGAAGAATTAGGGACAAGACAAGAAAAGTATTGGAGATAACCGAAATTGTAGGTTATAGAGACGGCAATATCCAATTGAACACTTTATATGAATTTATTGAAGAGGGTGAGACCAAAGACGGGAAAGTTATCGGAACTTTAAAGAGAACCGACAACGAAATGGTCAACACATTAAAGTTCAAAATGGCAGGAATATCAGATAAAGTGTGAAAGAGGGAATGGCCTTATGAGTAAAAACCAAGAAGCGCAAGCTTCAGTTTTAGAAAATAGCAGTAAGCTCCCTGACTATAATGTATATGTCATGAGCTTGAAGGAACGGGTAGTGTATGTTTTATTAGCAGCGGTTGTAGCGTATATTGTGGCATTTATATTTTATCAGAATTATTTCATTTCCTTAGCAGTAGCCTTTGTTGCTTTATTATATCCCAAAATAAGAAACAGGGAAATAATAGAAAAAAGAAAGAATGAATTAAATCTTCAGTTTAAAGATATGCTTTATTCATTGTCTTCATCCCTCTCAGCGGGGAAATCGGTTGAGTCTTCGTTTAAAGAAGTTCTAAAGGATCTTTTAATTGTATATCCCGATCCTAATGCGTTTATTATAAGAGAAGTTGAATACATTGTTCGAAAAATCGAAATGAATGAAACCATAGAGGCGGCTTTTGAGGATCTGGCAAATAGATCCCACCTTGAGGACATTGAAAATTTTGTGGATGTCTTCAAGACAAGCAAAAGGGCTGGTGGGAATATTGTTGAAATAATAAAGAATACGTCAAATATTATTAGTGACAAGATAGAAGTGAAAGAAGAAATTGACACACTTTTATCCTCTAGAAAGTTTGAACAAAAAGTACTTACCCTTATGCCGGTATTGCTTATATTGTTCCTGTCTACAAGTTCGGCCGATTATATGTACCCCATATTTAACTCTATAGTTGGTAGACTGGTAATGTCTGTAGCCCTTATATTAATTGTAATTGCATATTTTATATCCCGAAAAATAATGAATATAAAAATTTAAGGAGTAGAATCTATGCAAATTAATCCTTTGATGCTGGTAATTTTTCTTATTGTGACAGGAGTTATTCTAACTCTTTACTTACTCTCTTTCAAAAAATACAAAGAATTTATTGAGCCTTTAGATGCGGATGAATATAAGCTTAAAACCTTTATACCTATTGGTCTGTTTGTTATTGATTTGATTAAGTACGGGTATGGCTCTAAGTACGATAGAAAACTTATGTCAAAGATTATTGAAATCTATGGCGTAAAATACTCTCAATATTACCTTCAAATTCATTGGGCGAATAAGATAGTTTTTGTCCTGATGGCAGCCTTCTTTTTGAGCCTTTTTGCATTGAGCAGTGCTCCGGATGCGGGTTATGGAGTGTTTGCCCTGTTGGTTTTGGGGATTTCGGTGATTATTACCGACAGTGAATTAAATGACAAAATCAAAAAAAGGCGTACCTCAATACAACTTGACTTTCCTGACTTTCTAAATAAGCTTACGCTTTTGATAAATGCAGGAATGACAGTAACAAGGGCATGGGAAAAGATTGTGACCGACAACAAAAAGGACTCTGTGCTATATAGGGAATTGAGCCTTTCAATTGCGGATATACGTGCAGGAAAATCTGAGCTGTATGCTTATGAGGACTTTGCCAAGAGATGCAGAATACCCGAGATAACCAAATTCGTATCAGTGGTACTGCAAAATATGAAAAAGGGCAGCACCGAGATGGTATCAATATTAAGACTCCAAGCAACTGAATGCTGGGAAATGCGAAAGCGGATAGCAAAGCGACTAGGAGAAGAGTCAGCAACAAAGTTGCTGTTTCCAATGATGCTAATGTTTGTGGCTATATTACTAATTGTGTCAACTCCTGCAATACTTGCGATGCAGGGGATATAGTGAAGAGAGTGGAATTTAGGGGTTGATATACAAAAATTAAAGTTGAGAGGAGGTGAAAGGTATGTTTAATTTGATCAGAGGTTTTATTAAAGAGGAAGATGGTATGAGTACAGTAGAGATAGTTATAATTATTGCCGTGCTTGTAGGTATTGCAATACTATTTAGAAACTATATAACCGATTTTGTTAAATATGTTGTTGAACTTGTATTTAATAAAGAGAAAGTGGGCAAAGATCCATATAATCAAGCTGAACCAACACCTTTTACTCGATAACTTTTAATCATTATGTATAGCAAATGTAACTTTAGCTTCTATACATAGACTAGTGTGGATATTTGAGATAGCCCAAATTTGTATTTTATTTAAAAGCATATAGTTCTAATTAGAAAAAGCAGTTTCGATATTATTGAAGCTGCTTTTTTTATGTTAAGAATATGCTTTTAGCTTATTCATTGAAAGCCGTATTATTGGAATTAAATAAAATAATAAAAATTTTCAAATTGATAAACATAATTTAAGTAAGGTGTAAAATAAACATTTTAGGAGCATAAATATGGCAGGAAGATTTGAGAAAACCTATGGTAAAGCTTTCAAGTATGTTTTATTTATAATAAATCCCTTCAAAAAGAAGGTAATAAAGACCGAGTGTCAAATACACAAATTCATTAATGAACAGGCATTGGAAATATTGAAAAACGATAGATATTTAGATGCACATTACCTCTTCTGTGATTATATTGTTGATTTGAATGCAGGAGTGGTATGGGCAGATCAGGATCTTAAAAGTTCAAACCATTTTTATAGTCCGACTAAAGATAAAGGACTGTTTGGTAACAGCAATGCCTTATCCTTAGCAGTGGAATATTATAAAAAAGCAAAAGAGTATTGGCATCTTCACAATATAAATTTATCCATGTTTTATTTAGGGGCTGCAGTTCATTTAGTCCAGGATATGACAGTGCCGCATCATGCCAATATAAGGCTTTTAGATAAGCACAGACAGTATGAAAATTATATAAAGCGTACTTATCTGAGTACACCAAAATTTGCGGTTGACAGGGGTGGATATTATTTAGAGAATATTGAGGAGTTTGTTAGATGCAATGCTAGAAATGCGATAAGAATATATAGCAGATTACGAGATATCAAAAACGAAGATAGGAGAAATTATACAATAACAAAATTTACCTTGCCTCTTGCGCAAAAAACTACAGCCGGTTGCCTTCTGAAATTTTACAAAGATATAGCTAAAGCCGGATACAGACTACAACAGGATTGATAAGTGATAAATAGACTTAAAAAAAAGGACGGCAGAGATGCCGCCCCCATAGTTGAATGCCTTAACTTATAGTTTATTAAGACATTGAAGGTGTGATTTGTCTGAGCATATTATTAAAATCCTGCGTTATCTGATTCATTGACTTATTATTCATGTTACTAAACATCTGTTTTACGTTTGTCATAACATCGGCAGATTCTGTTACAACAACATTTGTTATAGAAGGGTCAATACTTTTAACTTTTTGTGTAATAGAGTTTCTCAGTGCATTGGTGTCCACACCAGTTGTATTTGGGCTACAGGCAACAAGTGCGGTATTGCCAACTACCATAACATTTGCATCTTTAACGTTAGTTAGATTTGCAACTTGTCTTTCGATATTTTGTGATTTGCTCCTCATATCATTTACATTACCTGCATTAGCACCGGGTGTGGTACCCACAATAGTACCGGGTACAGGAGCAGTGTTGTTAAGGTTACCATTAACACCACCATTTACAATACCGTTACGAGGTACAGGAGTAGTAATTGTTCTTCCTACGTTATCAAGACGCGTGTTGTCTAATCGTTGATAACCGTTATTCGAATACCGCATAGGAGAACCGTATTGTGTAGTATTTTGCCTATCCATAATTCCGGTTCTATTAGGGTTAGTATTGTTTGTCCTCATATTGCAAGCAGTAAACGGAACACTCATAACTATCAAACCCATTGTAACAGTAGCAGTTTGTAAGAATTTTTTATTCATTATAAAACCACCTCCATCATTATTCTTCTCAATAAGGCTCCTTTTATTAGAGTTAAAATAATATAAAAGAGTGAAGTATTATTGCTAATAGAAAATTTTATAGTATTTTATGCTTTAGAGACTTATATTATTGAAGTGGCAAAATTTACATAAAATGCATATAATGAATTAAAATGATTAAGAGGTGAATTTAATGATAAATAACAAGCCTATTAAAAATAACGTCAATAATATGCCTTATGAAAACACAATGGCAATGCCACAGCAATACAATCAAATGCCTTACGAAAACACAATGGCAATGCCTTATCAATGCAATCAAATGCCAGCAGTACCTAAAACTAATTGTCCAATGATGCAGCCTAACTATCCTGTGATGCCGATGCAGCAGATGTATTATCCAATGATGGCAATGCCTGAGGATCAGCTTGAGAATATGTATCCTAAGACGTATAAGATTATCAATCCTGTTGTTCAAAATTACTGTGACAAAATGGAGATGAAAAATGGTGTTATGAGTACTCCTTCAAAGGAGCAATTAGATGAAATATGCGAGAATATCTGTAAGGATGTTGAAGCTGATGTGGATAAAGTCATGGAGGCTGAAATTAAGGATGAGAAGAGGCAGTTAGGATTTGGAGGGAGATTTATTTTAAGGGATCTTGCAACAATACTTTTACTTAGAGAATTGATTAGAAGAAGACGTACTTTTGGATATCCGGGTTATGGTTTTCCAGGCTATGGCGGCTTCTATGGTTTTTAAGATGAAAATGTAATATGGAAAGATGCCGGTGGGTGTATTGCGCGTGTAATTATTAAAAAATAGAACACATTTTGTGGTCTGCAATTCGATGTGTGGTTAGCAGTCCACATTTTTTTTGTAGATTAACACCCTAAAAATCGGCGGTCTAATGGCCGCCGATAAAAATTGCACACTTTAATTAACAAACCCAAAATCAATTTTGATGGTCTTTAAGTTTTTGTTCTAACTCTTTAATCTTATCAAGTGAAAGCTTGGTTGCTTTAAGTATTATTTGAATATCAACTCCAAGTTTTAACATTTCTTCAGCAGTATTAATTACACCTTGTTCTAACCCTTGCTCTAACCCTTGCTCTAACCCTTGCTCTAACCCTTGTTGTAACCCTTGCTTTTTTGCATAATCAAGCTTTGAGAGCATATCTAATCTGCTTTTTTCGCGGGCTCTTTGTATTTCACGCATTCTTTCATCAGCGCTTACAGCTTCTAAAGATTCAACGGCTGTTTTCATAGTATCACTCCTCAACTTTAACTTTTCTAATTTTTCTTCGTTACTTTCTCTACCGGCTATTAAGAACTCAACCCATAATTCAACGCCTTCAAGCTCATCTATATTTTTGTCCGCCCGAAGCTTTGGTAATTCCAAATAGTGTATCTGAAGATCTTCTGTTAAAACAAAGTTTTCTTCCTGTTCCAGTAGTTTAAAATGTGTATGAAGCTTACTGCTCTCGTTAATTTCATTATAGTCTACAATATTTATAACTATTGTCTTTTTAAGACTTGAATATGACTCTGATTCTTCAATAGTTTCAGCATATGTTTTAGCCCAGTAATAAAGGCTTCGTTTTCTATAATCATCTTCCTGCTTAACTTGGATTTCTATATTTACCCGCTCGCCTTTTTCAGTTTTTGCTTTTATATCCAGAATAGACAATTTGTCGGATTCAAATTCTTTGTAGTTAAATGGATTTAAATATGTTATACTACAAACAGTATCTTCGCCTTTTGCACTTAAAATATCATTTAGTAGATCTATAAGTAATCTTTTGCTTGTTTTATCTTCTCTCCCAAACAATGCTTTAAATACAAAGTCATACATGGGACTTAACGTTTTCATTATACTCACTCCTATGTTCTTTCTATTTATATTTTACCACAATTCACGCATTAAATCTTGTGTTTAAATAATTCTTAGAAAATGTTTTAGAACTGTTTCCTATAGATATGACAAAAATGGAAATGTTTTGATTTCACAGGTACGATTAAACGCGAGTATGATGCTTTAAACAGAGTAACTAAATATACCGATTGCAACGGAAATGAAATCAGTTAATATTTTATATAATTTTAACTATTGTTATGTTGGTAAAATTAAAGTTAAAATGAACAGGGATAAAAAATCTGGTTGTCGAATTTTAGCCATAGCCAAATAGAATTTTGTAAGAATTCGTGATATAATAAGAGGGCGAAGGTTAATATGTGTAAGTCAAAAGGAGTAGTTCTCTAATGAATAAATCCTGTATTAATCAAAATGTGAATAAACCAAAGGAATGTGATTATTCTTATTTAATTGAAAGAGAAGATGCCCTACTAAAAGTTCAAAGCTTTTTTGAGATGCTGACAGAAAAAGAACGCGGAATACTTAGGGTGGCAGGAAATTACGGCACAGGTAGGACACGCTTCTTGAGTGAAATTGCCCAAAAAGCCGGTGGATATGGCTTTGAAATAGGGTTTATTAATTCTGAAGAAAAATCAAATGTATTGAATAAAGGTAATGGACACGTTGTTTTAGGTTCTGAAAGGGTGGATATACGGAATTTTGAAAAGTATATCGTTAAACATCTTAACGAGTCTAAGCAAATTGGATTTGTTTTAATAATAGATAATGCACTGAGTATGAGTAATGAAGATTTAAATTTTGTACGCAAATTTTTTAAGTGCAAAATTCCCGTTAAATTGGGCTTGGTATATACTATTGAGCCAGATTCGGTATTCAGCTTGGACTACCTAGATATTGATTTGTATGACACTGTGTGCATAAATCCTTTGTCACCTAAAGGTATGCAAATGTGGATTAAAAATACATTGGACTGGGATGAAGCCCCCACATCTTTTTTAAAATGGCTATACAGAGAGACGAAGGGTTTACCTAAGCTTTTACAGGAAAATATAAGCTGTCTGTTAAAAAACGGTTTTTTGATTTATAATCCTGATAATAATTGGACGGTTGTAGGTGAGTTTAGTGATTTGGACACAAACAATAAAAAGGAAGTACAAAGTGAGTTTGGTAAGACTAAGCCAGCTGCTATTGAGACCGGAAGCTTTGAGAATGAGCTAAAGCTGATAAACGGTATGGGAAGGCTTTGGAATACATGGAAATATTGGAATGAAAGCCTAGCGAGATTAAAGGAGATTATTAAGAAGCAGGAAGCAGTTCCAAAATTGGAGAATGTAAGATTACATATATGGTTTGGAAGGTTGACAAATTTAGAGGGTGATTATGAAAAGGCTGGTATTGTGTTAAACGATGGTTTGGAGCTTTTCAGGAAGACCACCGATAGAGAAGGGGAAGCTGAGATATTTTATATGAAGGCTCTAGCTATTAGCACTCAGGGTGACCTTAGAAAAGTTTCTGTACTCCTTCAGGAAAGCCTTACAGTCTATAGATCAATGAATGACAAAGGCGGCATAACTCGTGTTCTCCAGTATTTAGGCTTGGTGTATTACTATCAGGGAGAATATGATAAGGCAGAGATGTTTTTAGTGGAAAGTCTCGAGTTATGTAGGAAGATGAAGGACAGACAGGCTACTTCGAGAACCCTTATGAGATTGGGAATGATAGCTAGGGGTAGGGGAGATATAGTACAGTCAATCAAATTGTTTTATGAATACCTCAAAAAATCCGGTGAATTAGATGATAGGGAAAGTATTTCTATAGCTCTTATAAATATAGCGGAAATAGCTATATCAAATAAAGATTATATTTTTGTAAAGAGCTTTTATGAGAAAAGTTTGAAGCAGCTTCGTGAAATGGGCTATAGAAATTTGATTGCACACACTCTCAAAGACCTTGCCGAGATAGCACGGTACGAAGGAGATTATGATAAGGCGAACGGATTGTTTCTTGAGAGCTTGGATGTGTTCGAGGAATGTGGAGATAATACTGAAATTATGTGGCTTTACCGCAGTATGGCGGAGTTGGAATTACAGAGAAGGAATTATTCAGTAGCAAAAGAGATGTACATAAAAGGTTTGCGAATACTTGGTGATAGTAGTCACACAAATTGGCTATATGTTATGGTTGCTTTTGAAGCGCTTGCAGAGATATCGATTTTCCAGGAAGAGGAGGCAAGGGCGGCTAAGCTTATAGGAGCAGCTGACAAGTTATTTGAAGTGTCAGGAAAACTTATTGCTAAAAATGACTTCGCACAATTTTATATGAGACGTTGGAAAGTTCAGGAAAGTATGAATAAAGAGACTTTTGAAGCTGCATGGAGCCAAGGAAATATGGTAAGTTTTGAAGAGGCACTCAAGTTTGCAATGGAAGAAACGGGTGTAAACATGGAAAGTGATATGGCCGATAGAATGATAAACTACATAAAAACAAATTACAGCAATGATATTTCCCTAACCGATATAGCTGAGCATTTTAATATGTCAACCTGTTATTTAAGTACAATGTTTAAGCATTACACCGGAGAAAATTTTAAAGACTATTTGAATTTTTACAGGGTAAAGAAAGCAAAAGAGTATTTGCAAAATGGAAAAATGAAGATGGGAACTGTCGCAAAGCTTGTAGGATGTAATAGTATAAATACTTTTATCCGTATATTTAAAAAATATGAAGGAGTATCGCCAGGACAATATGTGTTGAAAAAATAAAACTGGATGTTTTATAAAAGGTTGTCTGTGTTTGCGACAACCTTTTTATTGAGCCGCTTTTAAGAAAGAAATTTTTTATTAGTTTCATTAATTAAAATATAAGTTTATAATATAAAAAGATGTGCATAAAAAGATGTTCTATTGTCGAATTAGTATTCTTGAAGGGAGCTTGATTTGGTTGAATGTCCGGAATATATTTAGGCCTGCGAAGAAAAACAGTGAAGATCGGACTGGAAATACATTTAATGACACCTTGAAAAGTATAAAAGGTGGAGACAAAGTTTTAAGAAACGAATTTATTTCAAGCTATATACCGTTTATATTGAAAGTAACGTCAAAAACAGTAGGAAAGTTTATTGATGTCAAAAACAGTGATGAATACAGTATAGCTTTGTCGGCGTTTAATGAGTCCATTGACAGCTATGATTTTGACAAAAATTATAATTTCTTTTTGTTTTCAGAGCAGGTTATAAAACGACGACTTATTGATTATTCGAGAAAAAGCAGTAGGCAGAAGGAATATCCTTTTTCGTATTTTGAAGAAGATTATGATTTTAATGAAGAGCCCTACTTAAATTCCTCTTACTTTCAAATGGAAGAGATTGAATCAAGAGAGTCAATAATGGATTTTAGTAATAAGCTTAGAGAGTATGATATAACACTTCTGGATTTGACAAGAAGCATTCCTAAGCATAAGGATTCCCGAAGACTTTGCATAAAGATAGCAAAGGCATTAGCAGAAGATGATAAATTATATGAGAAACTTAAAAAAAATAAAAGTATCCCAAGAAATGATCTTAAAAAGCACATTGGAGTGCATAATAAGACAATTGGGAATAATAGAAAATATATCATAGCAATATGCTTGATAATTAGGGGAGATCTGCAGCTTTCGCAGAAATACTTGCAGTATACCAGTGAAGGGGGTATATAGTTTGATTCGATTAGGTATAGTGTATGAAATACACAGTAACAAAGCTGTCGTTTTGACACCGGATAGTGAATTCTTAGCAATAAAGAGAACTAAAGATATGTGCTTAGGTCAGCAGGTTAAATTTAATATTCAAGATGTAAAGAAAACAATGAAACCTGTATATAAGTACGCTTCAATTGCGTCAAGTATTGCAGCGGTATTTATTTTGGTATTTATGTATTTACGGGTTCCGTTTTACGATAATGTGTATGGCTATATAAATGTTGACATAAATCCAAGTATCGAATTTGTAGTTGATAAAGAGTTTGAAGTATTACAGTCAAAGGCACTTAATGACGATGCAAAGGCAATTGCTAAAGGGCTTGATGTTAAGGGCAAGGATATATATAGTGTTATAAACGACTTTATGGATAAGTGTGAGGATTACGGTTATATAGTTGGCAAAGAAGATAATGTTGTACTTGTTTCCGCTTCTGTACATGATAAAAGCATGAAATTTTTCAAAAGTATTGATGATGATACGGAATTGGAGAAATTTTTAGTTAATATAAATAAAAAAATAAACAGTAATAATGATAAAGATATATCGGGTAGGGTTATAAAAGTATCGCCGGAAGACAGAAAAGCAGCAGTAAAGAACAACCTTTCCATGGGGAAATATTATCTTATGGAAAAAGCAAAGGCAAGTGGTTTAGATTTGTCTGTTGAGGATATGGATAAAGAAAAGGTATCTGACTTGTTAGCGGCTATTGATAATAAGGGATCAATCATAACCTCCGAGGCAACCATGGTTTTACAGGATGAAATTATAACGGATGCTGATAAGGACAATACTGAGCCGTCAAAAGAGGCTTCAGAGCCCGTTGCTACGCCAACGACAAAATTTCAGTCAGAGCCAACAGTAGTTCCTGCAACCAAGCCGTCGGCAAAACCAACAGAACCAAAGACGAAACCGACGGAAGAACAAAAGGTTGTTATCGATACACCTACAGTTCAAGAAGAGAGAACGGCAAAACCTTCTGCTGCTAGTAACAATGTTAATACTGCAACAAATCAGGGCAAGTTGAATATAAAGTTACTGAGTGTAGAAAAGGAGCGGAAGTGTAATATTATAAACTTTAAGGTGCATATTATCAACAATTCGGGTGAGGATATCGACCTTAGAGATGTGACGGCTAGATATTATTTCACTAGAGAGGGTAGAGCAGATATGCAAGCTGCAGTTTATAACTATAGTAAAGAAAGTATAGACGGGAAAAACTTTAGGCAGGGAAATTCAAATGATGTAAAGATTAGTTTTCACAACGTTTCCATTTCAGATATGTATATGGAAATAGGTTTTTCTTCGGGTGTATTGAAAAAGAATGAATTTGTATTTGTTAATGTTGCGTTTAACAATGATAAATGGGATAGAATGCATCAGAACAACGACTATTCCTATATTGAAAATAGTAATGATCATGAGCTTACTAAAAAAGTAACAGGGTATATCTCAGGCAGATTGGTTTGGGGCATAGAGCCCTACTAAATCCAGACAATAAAAAGGTTTTATACGCCTTTGTAATTTCTCCCCAAGAGAATTTACAAAGGCGTTTTTTTGTTACAAATGTATTTGTTAGGTTTTAAAAAGTGTTATAAATATTTTGCTAGTATTACCCGATATTCTTAATATGATTTTGTGAATTTAAGGAGGAATTATATTATGACTTTTAATAAGGATATGAAAAACTCTACGAATACTGATAAATCCATAAAAAATTATAAATCAAAAAAGTTATCTGGAAATAAATATATTAAGAATTTTAAAGATTGGAGAATAGGAACAAAAATAGCTATATCTTTTTCTATACTCCTACTTTTAGGTTCAAGCTTTCTTGGATATATTACATATTCGGGTTCGTCATCTGCCCTAAGAAACAGCATACATACATTTTCTGTAAGCAATGCAGAGGATGCGGCAAAGCTTGTAGAGACAACTTTAAAGAATTATATTTCGAATCTCGAAGCGGTAGCAGCGAGACCGGAGGTTCGTACAATGGACTGGGAAAAGCAGGAGGCCGCTCTGATAAGTGAAGTTGAAAGACTTGGCTACTTAAGGTTGAATATAATAGATCTAACGGGAAGTGCCCGTTCTACTGACGGAAATCTTGCTGATTTGTCTCAAAGAGATTATTTTATAAATGCTGCTGCAGGAAAAGGCAACATAAGTGATCCTCTATTGAGTAAATTTGACGGTAAGATGGTTATGGTAGCAGCAGTTCCTATAAAAGATGAAGATGGAAAAATATCAGGAGTGTTGTCTGCAACAGTTGACTATAATACATTGAGCAACTTGGTTGCAGAAATTAAAATGGGCTTTGAAGGATATGCCTTTGTTTTAAATAAAAAAGGAACAGCTATTGCACATCCTAATCCAGAACATGTATCGAATGCTTATAACAGTTTTGAAAAACTAGATTCTGACCCATCCTTAAAAAGCTTGGTAGAACTACACAAAGCAATGGTAAGTGGGGAAAAGGGTTATGGAGAATACGAATATGAAGGTGAGACAAAATTTGCAGCTTATGCTCCAATAAACGGAACAGATTGGAGCATTGGAATTACAACAGAAAAAGCCCTTTTGTTTGAAGCTGTAGAAGAAATGGGACGCCAAATTATAGCAATAATTTTAATATTTTTGATATGTGTAATTTTATTCAGCTTGGAGCTTGTAAGAAGATTGGTAAAAAAGCCTATTTACAAGCTTATAGATATAGCGGATAAAATAGCTGTGGGTGATGTTGAGGTAAGCATTGACAATAATTCATATGATGAAATAGGAATATTGATGAACAGCTTTGGGCAAATCATTCAAAGCACCAGAGAACAAGCTTATGCTGTGGAGAAAATATCAAAAGGGGATTCAAATGTTAAGGTTGAAATGCGTTCTGACAAAGATGTTCTCTCAAAGAGTTTGATACATGTGACAGATACTCTAAATAGGCTTGAAAGTGAGACTAATAAATTGACTGTCGCGGCATTAGAGGGAAATTTACAGCAGCGAGGAAGTGCAGAGAGTTTTAGTGGAATTTACAAAGAAATAATTGAAGGAATAAACAATACTTTAGAGGCTGTTATTGCTCCGGTTTTAGAAGAACAATCGGTACTTAGAGAGGTAGCTAAGGGCAATCTGAATGTATCTGTAACAGGAGAATATAAAGGAGATCATGCAATAATTAAAAACGCATTAAACGAGACCATTGAGATGATTTCAGGATATATAAAGGAAATAAACTTCACTTTAAGTCAACTATCTCAAGGAGATCTCGATATAGATATTAAGGGCGAATATATAGGAGATTTTGTTGGTATAAAGAACTCACTTATAAAGATAATAAACTCACTCAATGAGGTGCTTGGAAGTATTAAAACTGCTGCGAAACAAGTAGCAGCCGGTTCAAAGCAAATTTCAGATTCAAGCCAGATTCTAGCATCAGGTGCAACAGAACAGGCAAGTTCAATTGAGGAATTAAATGTTTCTATAAATGAGATTGCAGAAAAGACAAAACTGAATTCAAGAAAATCAAATGATGCAAAAATGTTGACAACAGCAGGAAGTGAAGCAGCTAGAAAAGGTAATGCCAGTATGAAAGAAATGTTGAATTCAATTAGTGAAATAAATGAGTCGTCAAATAGTATATCAAAAATAATCAAAGTAATTGACGATATTGCCTTCCAGACCAATATACTAGCACTGAATGCAGCAGTTGAGGCTGCCAGAGCAGGGCAGTACGGAAAGGGTTTTGCAGTTGTTGCTGATGAGGTCCGAAATTTAGCAGAAAAGAGTGCATTAGCTGCAAAAGAGACGGCTTCATTAATTGAAGGGTCCATTAGAAAAGTTGAAATAGGAACTGAAATAGCAAATGAAACCGCAGCAGACTTAAATAAAATAGTTGAAGGAACCGCTAAATCAGCCGAATTACTAAAAGAAATTTTCGATATATCAAGTGAGCAGGAAACTTCAATTAATCAGATTAACTTAGCTGTAAATCAAGCCTCACAGGTGGTACACACGAATTCTGCAACTTCAGAGGAAACTGCTGCGGCAAGCCAGGAATTATCCAGTCAGGCAGATGTGCTTATGGACATGGTCGGAAAATTTAGGTTAAAAAATGGCTCCAAATATTCCTCTTTAGACAAAATGAATATGGAAAATTACGAAGTCCATTTTTAGAAGTAAGGTAATTAATTAAAAAGTCCCGGAAACAATGGATTATAACCTTTGCTTCCGGGATTCTACAGTTATTAACGCTTTTTTATTTAACAATCTTTCTGCATTCCAAATAAAATCTCTTTTCGTCGGCTTCACCCATTGAGAAAGTCTTGCGTGGGAGTGCACCGTCGAGAATTACTGTCTTGAACAGGTCATGCTTGCTCATTTTTGGAAGGAAGAAACCTATGTTTCCTTTTTGAGTACCAAGCTTTAGCACTACATCTTCACCATGTATATAGTCAATCTTTATATCCTTGTTGTTCTTTAAATAATCATCTAGGAAGGCCTGCAGAGTACCAACTTCAAGATTACGGGACGGATTGGCAATTTCCAACACTCCAAAGCCCTCACAGGTGCAAAAACCCATTGCATGACTGTGTTTGTTCGAACGCAAAGTTTGAAGCTCGTAAAAAATGGATTCCATAGAGTTAATCTTTCTGTAGGAACAATTTTCATTTCCAAGGAAGCTGACCATACTGTTTAATAGGTCATCGGTATTTACATTGAATACAACCCTGTGTATAGGTTCAAAAGTAAGACCTGAGTCGTGTACATTAACAACTTCTACCAGAGCATATCTTGCAGGGTGGTTCTCAATCTCTTGAGTAGGGCAGCCGCATTTTATAATCTCCCAATGTCCTTTAGCGGACGCTAAAGAATGGTTACCATCTCCAACTGCAAAGAGCAGTACACCCTTGTCATCTCCAACAGAGTACTTTTTGGTGAAAGTATCGGGAGCAGCAAGTTTTTCAAGGGATGCCAATATGTTGCCTATGGTTTCCTCATCGTCAACTTTATAACCTTTAATATGTCCGCCTTTCATCATCAAATCAAAGTCATATACATTTCCTAAAGCCTCGGCTTTAGCAGCTAGCGGTTCAATGACAGATTTTTCTGGATCGTCAATCAGAAGCATTACATGGGGAAGCTCTAAAGAAGCATTTTCTCTGATTTTAATCCTTGGAGGAAGTCTTTCGATTACCGTTCCTTCAGTTGCACGGATCAAAGTCTGAGAACCTACTGCATAATCATACTTTTCAAGGTCTACAGCCATTATTAGCCCTTTCCTTGAAGGTGTATGGGAGGTCTTCCTGTCCACGTAGATAAAACAAGGTCCATGGGCTTCAAGAACGTTCTCTTTGATGTATTTTTCCATGGTACTGTTAATTTGTGCAATTCTGTCTTCGCTGTTTCCGTTTTCAAGATATACTTCCGGAAAAGTCATTTTAAGAGTAGAAGGGTTGTCCTCAACATTTTTTTCTACTTCAGCCCAGTATTCCGGTTCAGAAGTATACTGGTCGCAAGCAACAACGGACCATTTGGACATGTCCGTGCCTTTTTGCGGAAGTAAAACGGTGGGTATATTCACACCAAGTTTTTCAAAAGAAGATTTTAGATTATTCATTTTAGCACCTACCTCACATATTACATTAAATATTAAAAGATTATTAAAAATAATAATATTTTGTATGAACGACAACTTTTTAATTTTATATGAATTTGAAATTTAAGTCAAACCGAAAGTTGTGTATTTTTTTACATTATACGAGAAATAATATATGTAGACATAAATTAATTCGTGCTGCAGGTTTTATCAGGAAAAGATGAGAAAAGGTGCAAAGCTCTATTTAGACGGAGAGATGTCTTTTGGAAAAATATAGCGAGGTATTAGGATTACCGGTAATATGTGTTGAAAATGGCAAAAAAGTCGGTGTAGTGAAAAATATAATTTTCTGTCCGAAAAAGAAAAAATTGCTGGCTTTTTTGCTCGAGTGCAAAAGCTATGAGTTTAGTAAAAAGATTATACTGACAGAGGATATTGTAAATATAGGAAAAGACGCTGTTATTATAGATGGAGAAAGCACTCTGAAAACTTTGAGAAAAGCCAAAAATACCGATGAGTTTATCGATAAGGGAGAAGTATTAGGCTTAAGGGTTTACTCAAGAAACGGTAAGGATATGGGTATAGTCAAGGATGTAATATTTGACTATAAAAACAGCAGTATTGAAGGGGTTGAGATTTCGGACGGCTTGCTTCAAGATATTGTAAAAGGAAGAAACATCCTGCCTTTGATCGGAAAGGTTGAGTTCGGGAAAGAGGTTATCTTAGTAGACAGTGATGCTGTCGAAGAAATAATGGAAACAGGAGGAGGTTTAAAAAATATTATCAATGAAAATAAAGAAAACAAAATCCTATAGTAACATAAATTAATGATAAATAAGACAAAATAAACATATCGCAGTGGAAGCTGCAAACAAAGTAGTAAATTCCACTGCGATAAACAGAGGAACTATATCTTCTCAAAAAGTGTCTTATAACGCTTATGCTATAAGACTTTCAGTATAAAAGTTTGCTAAAAAGACAAACTTTTTGAGAAGAATAGTATAAGAGAGGTGATAGAATGAGAAACAATGGTTTTGCAAAAGGAATAATAATAGGAAGCATGATAGGTGCTTCGGTTGGAATGGCTATGAGTTCCGATGCTATGAGCAACAGATCAAAGAAAAGAATGAGAAGAAGAAGTATGGATCTGATGAGAAAATCAGGAACTATTATTGGAGATGTAATGAGCTTATTAAGATAACACTTTTGTTCCTTCGATACGCGAAGGGAGAAGGTAAACACTTTCAAATCCTCATAAAGACTGGAGAAATCCAGTCTTTAGCTATATAATGCTATACCGGGAAGGGGTAGTGAAAATGCCTGGAAGAAAGAAAACAATATTTTACTCGCTGCTTACAGCATTATTGGCAGTTGTTATAGTATTTTTCTACTTATACCGGGGTAAAATCGGTAAAGTATTTATTCCCTTTATAATGGCTATTATAATTTCATATGTTCTGCATCCGCTGGTAATAAAGCTTGAAGCAAAAAAAATCAAAAGACCTGCTGGAATAATGTTGATATATCTGGTGTTTGGAGGTACATTGACTGTTCTTACAGTGTTTGTAGTACCCCAGTTGATTGATAATACTCGCGAACTTATAAATATTTTGCCCGGTATTACCATAGAGTTTAGAGACAACTTTAACGGAATGGTAAAAGTCATATCTTCAAGTAAATGGCCGGAGGATATAAAAAGTGCTATTTTCAGAGAAATAAACAAGAGTATGCAGCTTGCTGAAAATATGATTTTGGACACACTAAAAAACACCCTTGCTGGTATGATGAGGGTTGTCAGTACTTTGTTTGACTTGGTTCTTGCCATGATAATTGCTTACTACCTTTTGAAGGATGCCGAATACTTTAAAAATATCTCGCTATCCTTAGTACCAAGAAAGTGGAGGAATTGGTTAATCACTACTTTCAGGGAGATTAACAGTGTTGTATCGAAATTTATTCAAGGACAATTGCTCACAGCTTTGATTATTGGAACTTTGGAGACCATTGCATTGTTTATTGTGGGCGTAAAATATCCGTTGATATTAGGAATGATCGGGGGGGTTGCAAATATCATTCCCTATTTTGGTCCCTTTTTAGGTGCTATTCCCGCAGTTACTGTTGCGCTAATTGAATCTCCTGTGAAAGCCTTATGGACAGTTATTGCATTTATCATAGTCCAACAGTTGGACAACGGTTTTATTTCGCCAAAGATTATTGAAGGAAAGCTTGGGCTTCACCCTGTCACTACAATTCTTGCTGTTCTTATAGGAGGTGAATTCTTCGGTATTGTAGGCATGCTCATTTCAGTTCCGATAGCCGCAATCATAAAGATTATAGCAAAACGGACTATTGAGGCGATAGTTTAGTACTATGATAACTTCAAAATCCTTGACACTAAAAAAATACTCTTATATAATTTTAACAAGGTAATTCTAAAAAAATAACTGGTCAATTGCCATTTAAAAAAATTTGATTTACATTTTTTGCACAGCAAAATAATGTTCTTATGTTTGGAAGCTTTTTAAGCTTCTATGAAGGGTTTTGTGACCAAAATTTTGTAATAGGTTATTTTTTGAAATAAGCCTTAAGTAAAAGAAAATAAAAAGGGAAACTCTCGACCAACATTTTATATTCAGGGAGAGAGCTTTTATTTTATACAGTCATAGGAGAGGGAGAAGATAATGCAGAAATTAGGATTGAATGAACTGAGAGAAAGATATCTTAAATTTTTCGAAGGTAAGGGGCACTTGAGGCTTCCAAGTTTTCCGCTTGTACCGCAAAATGATCCAAGTCTTCTATTAATAAATTCAGGAATGGCACCTCTAAAGCCATACTTTACAGGCAAGGAAGAGCCACCTAGGAAAAGAGTGGCAACCTGCCAGAAATGTATAAGGACTCCTGACATTGAAAACGTAGGTAAGACAGCGAGGCATGGTACATTTTTTGAAATGCTGGGGAACTTCTCCTTTGGCGATTATTTCAAAAAAGAGGCTATTCCATGGGCTTGGGAATTTGTTACCGAAGATCTAAAAATGCCGGTAGACAAGCTTTGGGTCACAATATACGAGGATGATGATGAAGCTTTTGAAATATGGAATAAGGACGTAGGTATCCCACCGGAGAGAATAGTAAGGATGGGCAAGAAGGATAACTTCTGGGAACATGGCACAGGCCCTTGCGGCCCCTGCTCTGAAATTTATTTTGACAGAGGCGTGGAAAGAGGCTGCGGAGCTCCAGACTGTAAAGTTGGGTGCGAATGTGACCGTTTTATTGAATTCTGGAACCTTGTTTTCACTCAGTTTAACAAAGATGAAGAAGGTAATTATACAAAGCTTCCAAATCCGAACATAGACACAGGAATGGGCCTTGAAAGATTAGCATGTGTTGCACAGGATGTGGACAACCTCTTTGAGGTTGACACCATTAGAAATGTCTTAGACTATGTATGTAAGACAGCTGGTGTCAAATACCATGAATCGGACAAAACGGATATTTCCATCCGGGTAATAACAGACCATATAAGAAGTACCACTATGATGGTTTCCGATGGTGTAATTCCTTCTAATGAGGGTAGGGGATATGTATTAAGAAGGCTTCTTAGAAGAGCTGCAAGGCACGGAAAGCTTTTAGGTATTAATAAGCCTTTCCTATACGATATTTCCATGATTGTAATAAACGAGTCCAAACAAGCATATCCTGAACTTGAGGAGAAAAGAGAATATATACAAAAAGTAATTGGGATAGAAGAGGAAAAGTTTGATTTAACCATTGATCAAGGTTTGGTTATATTAAACAAATATATAGAAGATACTAAGGCAAAAAAAGAGGGAGAAATAACAGGAGAGATGGCGTTTGAGCTGCATAGCACATACGGATTTCCTATTGATCTTACCCGGGAAATAGCTGAAGAAAATGGACTCTCCGTTGATGAGGACGGTTTTAGAGCAAAGATGAAAGAGCACAGCAATATTGCAAAGGTTGATTATCAAAATAAACAAGGCTCTGCATGGTCGGATAACATTTATTCTACCTTAGATAAGAGTCTAAAGACTGAATTCGTAGGTTATTCGGAAACTATTGCAGATGCAAAGATATTGTATATAATTAAAAATGATGAAGTTGTAAAAGCGGCTAAAGAGGGCGATGAAGTCACTATTATACTTGACAGGACACCCTTTTACGCTGAAAGCGGTGGTCAGGTTGGTGATAAAGGTGTTATTGAGTCAAAGGAAGCAAACATCAAAATTGAAGACTGCAAAAAGACCGAAGACGGAAAATATCTGCACATTGGTGTGGTTGAAAAGGGAAGTATCGAGACCGGAGCTGTCGTTAAAGCAGCTATAGATGCGAAAAGAAGAATGTCCATTGCAAGAAACCATACCACAACCCACCTTCTTCAGAAGGCATTAACAAATGTATTGGGGACTCATGTGCATCAGGCCGGTTCGTTGGTGGAACCTGACAGATTCAGGTTTGACTTTGCCCATTTCTCTGCTATGACATCGGAAGAGCTTGCAAAAGTTGAGAAGGAAGTAAATGAAAAGATTCTTGAAAGTCTTGTGGTGGATACAAGGGAAATGTCCCTTGACGAGGCTAAGAAATTAGGAGCTACCGCTCTTTTCGGTGAAAAATACGGGGAGCTGGTAAGAGTTGTAAAAATAGATGACTACAGTATGGAGTTTTGCGGCGGAACACACCTAAATTCTACATCACAAGCTGGATTTATAAAGATATTGAGTGAAAGTGGAGTTGCAGCAGGTGTGAGAAGAATTGAAGGCTTGACAGGAGAAGCTGCTTTAGCTTATCTACATGAAAGAGAAAAACTTGTAACGGAGGTGTCGACGGCACTTAAGACTTCACCTCAAGAGAGTGTAAGGAGAATAGAAAACATTATTACAGAATTGAAAAATGCCCATAAGGAAATCGAACAACTTCGCGGCAAGCTGGTAAGCGGTTCTTTAGATGAAGTGCTTTCAAAGGCTTCAGAGGTAAAGGGCGTCAAGGTGGTTAAAGCAAGGTTTGATCAGCTTGACATGGAAGCACTCAGGAACACAGGGGACACCATCAGAAACAAATTGGGTTCGGGGCTGGTAGTGCTAGGAAGTGGTTATGAAGGAAAAGTAAGCTTTGTAGTAATGGCAACAAAGGATGTTGTTGCAAAGGGAATACATTCAGGCAATATTATCAAGGAAGTTGCAAAGATTGCCGGTGGTGGCGGAGGCGGAAGACCTGATATGGCTCAAGCCGGAGGAAAAGATATTGCAAAGATAGATGATGCGCTGGGTTATTCACTTAAAGTAGTTGAAACACAAGTAAAATAATTTTGTAATAGATAGTTAAGAAATAGTTTTTGTTGGTATAACTATACAGAGAAGATAAATAAAAAAGATTCGGGGGCGTTTGCCCCCTGAAATTACAGAAACTTGAAGAATATCTAGAGTATAAATATAAAGTTACAGCATGAAAGGATGACATAATATGGATAATTGTATATTTTGTAAAATTATTAAAAGAGAAATTCCATCGGAAATTGTTTATGAAGATGAGAAGATATTTGCCTTTAAGGACATTAATCCTGTTGCGCCAGTACATGTTCTGATAATTCCAAAGGTACATGTTAAGAATATTATGGAAATAAACGATCAGAATGCAGATATCTTAAAGGATATCCATCTGGCGGCAAAAAAGATTGCACTTAAAGTAGGACTTGGCGGGTTCAGATTAATAAATAACTGCGGTGAAGAAGCGGGTCAGACAGTATTTCACCTTCACTATCATTTGATAGGAGGGAAAGAATTAGGACCAAATATTATATAAACATATGTCAAATTATATTGAAATACTTTATAAATTGTGCTAATATTAAAATGATTAAATTTGGTAGAAAATTTACATAATAGATAAAACACAGATTTTAATTATTTCTACAAAAGACATTTTCTAGCTACTTCATCTGGTTTACTTCAGTCGGTCTACTTAATATTTATTTCATAATTTTTGTTTTGTGATTTTAGTGCGCTGTTTTACAAGGGAGGATGCAGTGTATTATTATATTTTTAGTAAGTTTAAGGGGGAATAAATGTGAATAGAATATTAGCAAAACTCTCAAAAAAGGTTATATGTTTGTGTTTAGGTGCGGCAATTGTTTTCGGTATGACTTTTAACGTATCCTATGGTATGGGTCCAAACATAAATCCAATGCAAAAATTAATTCTTGAGGCGATTGATCTTGATAAAAAAGATAGGCTTGCTTTTTCCGATGTGCTTCAAGAGGTTACAGGCAGCAATTATCTAGATTATGTTGACGAGGTAAGTGATATTATACCATTGTCAGATCAAGACATAGCTGCAGCGCTAAAGACTTATGGGAACTATGACAGTACATATAAGAGCAATCTTTTGTTTATGATGGGTCAACTTGGACTAAGTGATATTTCTGCAAAAGACTATACAGCATTTGGTTTCAGACGTATTCAAAAGATGATTAATTTTGAAGTTACCGGAGATTATTATGATGACAGAGGTATAAGATTATTTGTCAGCATATTTAAAAACTTAAAAGACCTTACCGGAAAAGATGCTTTTTATGATAAGACTTCAGATGCTTATAAACTAGATATAAAAGTAGGAAGTCAAACTCTAAAAACTCAAATGGATAAACTTATAGTAAATATAGAAACGCTTAAAGCTAGAGGTGTTGATACTTTTGATGAATTTACTAATTATGTTGAAATAGTAGTCAATTCTCATGCTAATATTGAAATATACAATTTCAAGAGGTTCTTAAAAAGCGAAGGATTAGGTTACAGTGGTGCGCTTAAAAAGCCTACTGATGAAGGGGCAAGTGTTACACCTATTCAAAAGCTTTATCTTGAACTGATATCACTTAGTGCTACAGAAAGAAATCAGTTCGTATTTAATGTATTAGATGCTTTGAATGATGGCAATTTGGCGGGAGTTAGAGAAGAAGCTCAAGAAATATTAGGTAATATGCCTAGCCAAGACTTAAATGCAGCTTTAGAAGCTTTTGCTGCGTACTCGGATGACAACAAGGCTATTATAAAAACGGCAATCAAGTTTTTTGCAATAGATATCGAAGATGAGGGTTTTGATACATCTAAATTTAATGACATTTATGAAAGAATCAATTTTGCTTTCACAGGAGATTATAGCGATGTTAAGGGTTTCATGTTGTTTGTTAAGATCCTTGGTACAATAAGGGGACTTTCAACCGATGATTTTATATACGATTTAAAAGAAGATCCATACAAAATAGATGTGAATGTTAATAATTTAGTAGTATATAAAACCTTTGAGCCAAAGTTAGATCTGATGATAGGATCAATGGACACATTAAAGGCTAGAGGAATTACTACCTTTGCAAAATATATTGAAGAATTGGAAGCTACAGTTAATGCTCATCCTGATGATCAGATTTACAACTTTAAGAAGTTCTTAGATGAGGAACGTTTGGGTTATGATGGAGACTTGCTAAATCCAGCAGACAAAACACCGGAACCAACAGCAACACCAGATCCAGGATCAACACCAACACCTGAACCAGGAACAACAGCAACACCTACACCTGTAGTTACAGCAAGACCAACCAGTGGCGGTGGTTCACAGGGTGGTGGCGGATCATCAGGTGGTAGTGGTGGAAGTGGTGGATCATCAAACACTACACCACAACCTACCAGCACGACTGCAATACAGCCAACAGCAACACCTATGCCGGGAGCAAATCCTTTTACTGATTTATTGGATACTCACTGGGCGAAAGGTAATATACTTGAGCTTGTAACAAAGGAAATATTGACAGGATATCCAGACGGTACAGTAAAGCCAGATTTACAGGTAACAAGAGCTGAAATGGCTGTAATGATAATAAAAGCTATAGGAGTTGCACCAATTGAGACTCCTGACCTTAAATTTAAGGATAAAGGCGAAATAGGTGCTTGGGCTGCAGGATATATTCAAGCAGCTGTTGAGAAGAAAATAATTGTTGGTTATGAAGATAACACCTTTAGACCTTCCAACAAATTGACAAGAGAAGAAATGGTTGTAATGGTAATGAAGGCTTATATGTATGAGTCTGTTGAAACTGTACAACTTACATTTACAGATAAAGGTGATATCGGAAGCTGGTCTTATGGATTTGTAGCTAAGTCTGTAGAATTAAAATTAGTAGCAGGTTACCCAGACAATACATTCAAACCTAAGAAGGATGTAACAAGAGCGGAAGCTTCTACTGTTATCAGTAATTGCATAAAGGCAGCGAAAGATAAGCTAGGCAATTAAAACGTTTAAACTACATAATTTAAATAATTGTATTAGAAGAGAGTTTTAAGTATTATTAAAATTAGGCAATTGGTAATTAAAACCGATTGCCTAATTTTTATTTGTGCACTTGCGAATGTTTTTATCAAAGCATTAGCATTAAATAAGCAAACTACTAGAAGTTATGTGATTAGGGGGTAGAAAATGAGAGAGAGAAAAGTAACAATACTGGTTGTTTTTTTATTGATAAGTAGTTTAATGTTTAGTCAAGTAAAAGCAGAAGAGGCATTAGTTAATCAATATGATTATGCTGTAAAATCTGCATGTAAATGGCTAGGGGATAATCAAAATGAAGATGGTTCATGGAGCAGTAATGAAATGCCGTTTGTAACGCCAGAGATAGTAAAAGTGCTAAAAAACCATGGATATCTTCAGTTAAATTGCCTAAAAGGTATAGATTGGCTTAAAGCTAATCGGCCTTTAAGTTATGATTTTTTGGCTAGGTATCAGAGTATTGAAGAAATTTCATCAGAAGGGGCAATTTCTGAACTAATTGAGAATCAGAATGATGATGGCGGATGGGGAATTAATAGAGGCTTTGACAGCACCATTATCGACACCGCAATTATATTTTCAGCTTTATTGAAAAACAATGGTTACGATGATGAACTGCAAAAAGCTGCAAGTTACCTTGTATTAAATCAGAATAGCGATGGAAGCTGGGGGTATTATTGTAAGGAACAAGGTAATGTTTATGTAACAGGAACAATAAGAAAAGTACTGTTTGATTATCAAACGAGGACAAGAATTGATCAGAGTGAAGTAATAAAAAAGTCAGGAGATTGGCTTGTTGAAAATAAAAACCTGAAGGGCAGTTGGGGTGATACAGACGATAGCAGTGATAATATATTTCTCTCCTGCATTGCATATAAAGCACTTGTATTTGACAGGAGGGACGATGTAAAAAATATTCCTATACATATGCTATCACTACAGCAACCCGATGGAAGCTGGGGAAACGATGCGTACCTTACGGCACTGGCAATTGACGTTATTTCACAGTCAATCGCCCAAGAAAAAGTAGAATTGAAAGATGTTAAGTTGTATGTAGATGGTAAAGAATCTAATGTTGCCAATGCAAAGAGTTATATTGAAATTTATCCTATATTTAGCGGATTGGATCTAACAGTTGATGTATATATAATTAATAATGCTAAAGAGAAATTCCACGTCCATCAGGATTCAATTGGAAGATATCTTTGGAATGTTGGCATGTCTGAATCAGGGAAATACAATGTGGAAGTTGTTTTGAAAGATACTGAAGGAAAAGAGAAGGCTAAAATGGAAAAATCCTTTGATGTTCTTCCCTATCTTGATATAAATCAGGCATACCTAGAAGTGACTCCAGGGGCCTCCCAATTATATAGACCTGTTTCACCTTCAGTTAAGCTGTTTGTTGATGGTGAGGCGAATACAGAAGAAGGATTGAGTGTAAGTTACAGTGTGTATAAATCTGACGGTGACTACATTATGTCAAAAGATGTACTGTTTGAAATGGGACAAGGGGACGGTTATATAGAGTTGGGAACTTTTGATGTTGATAGCACAAGTCCTTGCGAATATACAATTTCTGCAGAGATTAAATATAATAATTCAAAGGTTGAGAGTAGGACTTCAAACTTTAAGGTGCTCGAACAAATAAGCTCAATATATACATTAGATCAGGATTTTGATCGTGGAACAATTACCGGTGTAAACCACGAAGATACTGCTGACCAGCTCCAGTTAAACAAGTCTGCTGTTGTTTTTCCGTATATCTGGATAGCTAACGCTGCAGAGGGAACGCTTTCAAAGCTTGATACAAGAACGGGAAGGGAAATTGCCAGATATAGAACCGGCCCAAATTCATATTCCGATCCTTCAAGAACGGCTGTTGATAAAGATGGTAACTGTTGGGTTGCCAACAGAGGCAATGGAACAGTTTTAAAAGTGGCAATGTTTGAAGGAGTAGATAGAAATGGGAATGGTAAAATAGATACCTGCACCGATTTAAATGGCAATGGAATTATTGAAGAGAGTGAAATTCTTGCATGGGGCCAGGATGAGGCAATTTTGGCTGTGACAAATGTAGGAGGTTCAGGTAGCGGACCAAGAGGAGTTGCTCTTGATAAAAAGGGAAGAGTATGGGTAGGTCTATATAATGAAAAAAGGTACATGGTGTTGGATTCAGAGGGCAAGGATACAGGAATCTCAGTAAGTGTTAATGCACAGCCTTATGGGGCGGTTATAGATAGCAAAGGTATTCTTTGGTCATCAGGCAGACCTAGCAATTGCATAGAAAAGCTTGATACAAATACGGACAAGTATTTGAAAAGCTATAATGTTGGAGGAGATCTATACGGTATAGTTGTTGATAAAAGCGGAATAGTTTGGACACCTCTATATAGCGGAACTGCTTTAATAAGGTTTGATCCGATTACGGAGAGTTATACTCGCCACTTGGGGACTGGAGCAAATGGCAGAGGAGTCGCTGTTGATAATGATGGTAATGTGTGGGTAGCGTATTCTGGAAACCATAAACTAAATAAATTTGATAAGGATGGCAACTTCCTATTATCTGTAGATATCAATCCGATTGGATATGGACCTATAGGTGTTGGTGTAGATGGAGAAGGCTACATATGGACAGTTAATCAAACTACCAATAATGCAACAAAGGTCACTACTGAAGGTAAAATAATTGGATATTACCCTGTAGGAAGAGGACCTTATACTTACAGTGATATGACCGGATACAATCTTAAAAATTTTACGACTCATGAAGGAATATGGTCTGTAACACATGATGGAGGAATAGACGGGTATACCTGGTCAAGCATTAACTGGAATGAGAAAAAACCAGAAGGTACGGATATACAAGTAAAAGCAAGGGCAGCTGATACAATTGAAAGTCTTGAGGACAAGCTATATTTAGATATATCCAACGGTCAGGAAACAGTAGATCTTAAGGGTCGATTCTTACAGGCAGAGGTTAAGTTTATTACTTCAGATACCAACACTCCTGTTTTAGAGGATATACAATTCATAGGAGAAAATCGTATTCCTATTGCTGATGCAGGAGAAGATCAGATAGTTCGCTTGATGTCGGAAGGTGGCACAAAGGTTATACTAAATGGAACACGCTCCTATGACCCTGATGGAGATAGCCTTGAATACAGATGGAAATGGGATAATGGTGAAGCAAAGGGATCACAACCTGAAGTATTGATGAAAGAAGGTATGACAGAAATTAAGCTTACAGTAAGCGACGGAAAAGCAGAATCAGAGATTGATACTGTTAAAGTTACAGTAGTTGGACCGGATAGTTTTACTACTTCTATAGTTAGTGATAAGGCTGGCTATCTTCCAAATGAAACTGTTACTGCAGCTGTTTATGGGATTAATAGCAGCAATATCCCAAGAACATTGGATTTAACAGTTAGTATTATTGATTCTAATGGGAGAGTAATGTATACTATTGAAAAAGATGGAAATTTTGAATTTGGTGAAGATGAATCAAAGGAACTTAACTATTCATGGAACTGTGGTAATACTCTTTCAGGCGATTATGCAATAAGAGCAGTATGGCTTGAAAATGGAAGAGTTGCTGCATTTGCTGAACATAAATTTAAAATACTTCCGTCGGGAAAAGTACGTAACAAAGTCAGAACCGATAAAATTTCATACAGGGCCGGTGAAAATTCAAATATTACCAATACGGTCATTAGCGATGGAAGAAATATGGTAATGAAGGATTTGAGGGTAAAGACATTAATTCAGAATAATTCCGGTAATGTAGTATGGAATAATGAAACCTACATTGGAGAACTACTGCCACAAGAAATAGAGCAGTATAATGTATTATGCAATACAGGGAAGTTCGATCCGGGAGAGTATACCGTAACATCGGCTGTATATGAAACTGTAACGTCCTCTGGAGATGGGATTGGTATGCTTTGCGTCGATATGACAAGTTTACAGATTGAAGAAGCGGTATTTGACGGCTATGGAATGACCGGAGACCTTGAAGTTTTGACAAGAGAGGTTGAGACTACTGAGGATGTTGTCTTTAAGTGTCAATTAACCAACTTAAGTAACAGTGAGATTAATGGAATAAGCAGTATAATAAATATCGTAGATCCAATTACTGGAGAATCTATTGATTACATTCGTAATAGCGTTGATTTAAAAGTTGGCAGTCCTTACTTGAAAGAAGTTACCTGGAAGCACGAGAGAATTGATCCTGGAATCTATTTTGTGGTATATTCTGCACAACTGCAAAATGGAACAATACTTCCTTTAGACAGCAGTTATTTCAAGGTTTTGCCGGAGGTAATGCTGACAAACACTTTGATTACCGACAAGGCTCAATATTATACAGGTGATGATGTGAAGATAACCGATTCAGTGTATAATTACAGCACAAATTCAGATTTGGATAACCTTGTCCTTAAGACCTTTATAACTGACAAGAACGGTAAAATCATATGGGAAAATGAAAGGAATATAAATGAACTTAAACGTGGTCAAAGGATGGATGTTGATAGAGTATGGAGCACTTCAGGTGTGAAAGCCGGAGGCTATAATATTATTTCTCAGGTTCTAGTAAAAGTAGATGCCGGAAGTACTGAAAATGGACATTTATACAGAAAGCTTTCTGAAGACCTGGTGACGGTAAGAATAATTGCAAAAGCTGTTAATCCACCGTCAGGAGGCGGAGGTAGTGGAGGCAAGGGCAGTGGAAGTAAAATAGAAGAGCCTAAAGAAGAAAAACCTGTAGCTGTACCGGTAGATATTGCAGTGTCTATTAGTGCTGACAAGTCCAGCTATGTAAAAGGACAGACAATCACTTATACAATCAAATACAGGAATAAACTTGGTACACCATCTAATGAGTTTGAAATTGCTGCAAATATTCCGGAATATACATCAGTATCTGATAAAGGAGAAGGAGATGTAAGGGACGGCAGGATTGTGTGGAAGCTACCAAATTTACCTGCAAAGGGACAAGGTCAAAAGGTATACAAGGTAATTGTAGAAGATTTGGATAAATCTGAAGTTTTAGTGTCTTGTACCGTAGATGTAGAAAGTAAAGAAAAACTGATAAATACAGAAGATGACAAATCCACAATAACCGTAATGCTGCGTTCTAATGATAAAGAAAAGGTAGTACATATAGCATATATAAAAGGGTATCCTGACAAAACTTTCGGAGCTGATAGAGAAATAACAAGAGCAGAAGTTGCTGCAATGTTTGCAAAATTATTAGGCCTTGATACTAAAGCTTCAGCCAAGTCTTACAATGATGTTGAACCGGAACATTGGGCATCAGGAGTTATTAATGCAGTGACAAAGCATGGAATATTCAAAGGCTATGAAGATGGAACATTTAGACCTGATGCAGCTATTACAAGAGCAGAGTTGGCTGTAGTAGCAGCAAAGTACTTAAAGCTTGAAGATATTAAACCCTTTGAAGTTCACTATACTGATATAGAAGGGCACTGGGCGTGTAACTTTATAGAAGAAATAAACCGTCATAATATCATTAAAGGATATAAAGATGGAACCTTCAGGCCGGATGCTAAAATAAAGCGTTCAGAAACAGTTACATTAATGAACAATATGCTCTACAGAGGTCCGTTAAAGGTTGAAGATAGTTCATTTACCGATGTATTGACCAGTCACTGGGCTTTTGGTCAGATTGAAGAGGCAGCAAGGGAACATGAACTTAAATTGGATGAGAGTGGAAATGAGATTTATAACATTGATTCGAGGGGGACAGACAATGCAGAATAATGGTATTTTAAAAAGGATTGCTTTATTTTTAATTGTAGTTTTAGCAGTGAGTTTTGTACTTCCTTCCGAGGGAGTTATGGCTATTGGGCAGTACCTAGAAGTACAAACTCAGAGAGATACAATAATTCAACAAAGCAATATAACTTTGCCTAAGGGCTTATATGATAGGGTAGATGTAGCACCTGTGGTTTCTGAGCCTAAGATTAATACAGAGCTTGGTAATCTTGCTGAGGAGCTGAGTGATAACTTTGGCAGATTAAAAAAAGCTTATATAAGTAATGACTTAAGCCTTTTTAATCAAAGTATCAAAGATATGTCAGAACTATTAATTAATTACAGTAAATCTGTACAGAAAGATCTCGACAAAAATGAAGAAATTCTAGGACAACTTGATACAGAAAAAGGTGAACAAAGAAATAGCGAGTTCAGGACTGAAATAACCAAAAAGCTTTTAGAATTTAAAGAGTCATTTGACGAGTTTGCTGAGCTTTCAAAAAGCATAAAGGACTTAAATGGTGCGGAGTCATTAAAAATAAAGGATGGTCTTGATAAGATTGAAAAAATCTTTATGCCAGGCCAGCCGGAAAATCCAATAGGAAGCAATCTTCCGTACAGAAACGTATCGGCACAGCCGAAAGTTGCATCAATAGGGTCAGAAGCAGCTGCTCCATATATGGTTGCAATGGGCGAAGAGAATACTCCTGAGCTTCCAAAGGAACCTCAGCCTGAAGATTTAGCTGAAACCGATGAAACAAAACTAACCGACAAAATAAAGGAACTTGCAGATTCACTCGGAACTCCCGTAAACATGTACGAGTATGTTAGAAACAATATGGAATTTGAACCTTACTATGGTTCAAGAAAAGGCGCTCAAGGAACATTGTCCCATAAGGGAGGTAATGATTATGACCAGGCTTCACTTCTCATATCAATGCTCAGGTACAAGAAAATACCTGCAAGGTATGTAAGAGGTCAGGCGGAAATTGAAATAGACAGGGCAATGGCCTGGACAGGGGCGGAAACACCTGAAGCAGCAGCTCAGATTCTTGCATCGGCTGGTACGCCTGTAACATCAATGGTATCGGGCGGCAAAATAAATGCAGTCAGAGTTGAACACGTTTGGGTTGAGGCATATATTCCTTATGATAGGTACAGAGGTGCTGGTTCTATGAAGGGACAAAGTATCTGGATACCGCTTGACCCTTCATATAAGCTTTATGAAAAAATTGAAGGAATTAGTAATATTGATGATATAATAGGAATTAACAGTGAAACATTTGATAAAGCGGTTAAAGAACAAGATGCAAATACAGGTAAGATCACCGGAATAAATAAATCGGGATATGATGAGCTTCTAAACAATGCATCAGAAAAACTGCAAAAATACGTAACTGATAACCATCTCGAAGACAAAACACTAGCTGATGTTTTTGGAGGATTTAAAATAATACCTCAAAATTTTGGTTTGCTGCCAGCTTCGCTACCCTACAAGAAGACAGGTACTGTAAGTAAATTCAATAAAATAACTGAAAAGTACTCGGATATGGTTAGTTTCGGTGTATATGGTTCAGATCCTTATGGCTTGAACTTTACCGGTGAAAAGGACTTCAATATACAGTACAAATCAGTTGAGCTTTATAATAAAAAAGTAACATTGTCATATGAACCAGCTACAAAGGAAGATGCAGACATTATTAAACAATATGGGGATATATTTAGCGTACCTGCATACCTTGTAAAAATGGTGCCTGTAATAAAAGTTGATGGAGAAAGTGTTGCTAAAGGTAAAGAAATCGGTCTAGGTTACAGGCAGCAATTTGAAATAGGAATTAAGTCAACCGGCAGAGAAAAAGAACTTATAAACAATGATGTAATAGCAGGATCTTTCTATAACATCGGCTTTGACTATCAAATTGTTTCTGAAGATGAACTTAAATCCATAGCAGATAAGCTTAAGGATTCTCAGTATACTGAAGAAAATGTTTATACTGATGAGAAGTTGGGAGAGATATTGAATTTTGTTGCAAAATCATATTTCATGGAGATGGATTTGATAAATAAAATGCTTATGCAGCAAATGGAGGTTTCATCTGTAAGGTTGTTGAGTGAGGGTATAACAGGCTTTAGGGCAAATGTAAAGTATCTGTTTTCGGCACCAGTTGAACTCAGCAACGGGGGACTATACATTGATGTTG
>JAEZUI010000095.1 GCA_023421115.1 Bacillota bacterium
TCTATGCGACATCCTGTCGCGAGACGCTAAAAATGCCATCCGTGGCATTTTTGCTTCAAATTATCAAGCTTTCGGCAACAGCTTCTAATGCTCAGGTCAAGTAATTGCGTCATTTGACACTAAAACAAGTTTGAAACGTAATTAGGTTCGTTTTTTCGCTGATTATTTGTTTGCATTGATTTTTTCAAGAAACAACCTGTTATTTGCATAAGATACATACAAGGGCTAAAAACATTCCTAAAAACCTTAATATGAAAGCACAACTTACAATAGTGCAAATGCATATTATGGAAAGAACATTGCGAAGAGCCTTAGAGAATGTAGACGAAGCGGAGGATAAGTCGAATCACTTTTCTTCGCGAAGCGAGTTTGATTCGACCCGTAGCGAGTCGTACATTCTCTTAGGCTTGTAGCTTAGTTCTTGGAATAATATGCATTTGCACGGCGGCGAGTACCCATTTTTTCTCACAAAGCCCTTCTAAAACCCACTAATTTCAGGCAATCTACCACATGGGTTTAAACAGATCATCCCCCTTTATTTAAGTAAGTATAAGCCCTATAAAATATAGAATTCCACATTAAAAAGCTAAAATAAAAAAGAAAACCTCAAACTTCTAGGTTTT
The DNA here is from genome assembly GCA_023421115.1 of Bacillota bacterium. Classification (GTDB taxonomy): domain Bacteria; phylum Bacillota; class Clostridia; order Acetivibrionales; family Acetivibrionaceae; genus Acetivibrio. Next base: position 624 of record JAEZUI010000095.1, read on the forward strand.
CTCTGTATATTACTTAGGTAATTAAAAACTTTGCATTGACATTTATTGTTTCACCCTACACCTCAGTACTTCATACATTAAAAGAGCCGCTGCTACCGAAGCATTTAATGATTCGCTTTTTCCTTCCATAGGAATCTTCACTAATTCATTTGAAATAGCAGCAACACTATCACTTATTCCATTTGCTTCATTTCCAACAATAATTGCTATATTATCCTTGTAATCCAAATCATAATAACTCTTGCTTCCATTAAGATGTGCTGCACAAAGTCTTATACCTTTGTCTTTTAAAGTCTGAAGAGTTTGTATTACATCCTCACAATAACAAATAGGTATATGAAACATCGATCCCATAGTTGACCTCAATACTTTGGGATTATAAACGTCAACACAACCCTTTGATACTAATACAGCAGTAGCTCCGACTGCATCTGCCGTTCTTATTATTGTCCCCATATTACCTGGATCCTGTATGGAGTCTAATATAACAAAGAAATTTTTATTGTCATAAACCGATTCAATATTTAATGACTTCTTACTCAAAACTGCAAGTATACCCTGAGGATTCTCAGTATCTGTAACCTCCATGTAAAGCTTGTTTGGAACTGTATAAATATTGTGGCAATTGGCCTTATCCAACTGCTTGAGTATATCAATTCCACCTTTAACATCGGTAAGTTTATCGGATATAAGTACTTTAGATATTACTTCCCTTTCTTTTATTGCTTCTTCAATAAATCTTATACCCTCAATAAAGTATAAACCTTTTTGATCTCTATACTTCTTTTCTTTTAAAGCTTTTATTTCCTTGATGACTTGATTTTGTCCGCTGCTTATAAAGTTCACCATATCACCTCAACCACAATTTTACCTCTTTCACTAGATTAAAAATAGGGGTAATAAAAAAGAGCCTTTGCGGCTCCTTTTATTATTTAATCTATTTTACTGTTTTAACCTTTTCTGCAAGTTGTGCAAAAGAAGCCGGATCGTTAACTGCCATTTCAGCCAACATCTTTCTGTTTAAAACAACGTTGGACTTCTTAAGACCATTCATAAATTTACTGTATGAAAGTCCGTTTATTCTTGCAGCAGCATTTATTCTAGCTATCCACAATTGTCTGAAATTTCTTTTCTTAGCTTTCCTATCTCTATAAGCATAAACCAAGGACTTCATAACAGCCTGGTTTGCAAGTCTAAAATTCTTGCTCTTCATTCCAAAATAACCTTTAGCAAGCTTTAATATCTTCTTGTGTCTTGCACGGGTTCTCATTGCGCCTTTTACTCTTGACATAAACCTTTCCCTCCCTCTTACTTATATGGAATTAACATTTTAACTGTCGCTGCATTAGCATCGGATACAATAGTTGATTTCCTCAAGTTTCTTGTTCTCTTAGTAGTCTTTTTTGTCAAAATATGTCTTTTGAAAGCTTTTGCTCTCTTTATTTTTCCTGTACCAGTCAAACTAAATCTCTTTTTTGAAGAACTGTGAGTCTTTATTTTAGGCATTGTATGTTCCCTCCTTATCTAATCTATATTACTGCTGTTTTGGGTTAATTATCATTATCATATTTCTACCTTCAAGTTTAGGTCTTCTTTCCACTGTTCCTAATTCATCCACAGCCTCTGCAAACTTTTCAAGTACCTGTTGTCCTAGAGATGTATAATTCATCTCTCTTCCTCTGAACTTAACGCTAACCTTAACTTTGTCACCGTCTTTCAAGAACTTAACAGCATTTTTCAACTTAAACTCAAAGTCATGATCTTCAATAGAAGCAGATAGCCTAATCTCTTTTATACTAACTACTTTTTGATTTTTTCTGGCTTCTTTCTCCTTTTTGGCAAGCTCAAACATATACTTACCGTAGTCCATTATTCTACAAACAGGAGGTGAAGCTTGTGGAGCTATTTTCACCAGATCCAAAGATTTTGAATTAGCCAAAACCTGTGCATCTTTTGAAGCCATAATTCCAAGCATTGAACCGTCTGCATCAATCAACCTAACTTCCTTATCTCTTATTTGCTCATTAATCATTAATTCGTTTTTGTTAATAAAAAACACCTCCGGGTAAATTTACAGTTTTGTGTTAACAAACGCAAAAAAGTGGATCAAAGAACCGATCCACTTAACTACTAATAAGCAAAGTTAAAAAACTTAACCTTAAACTATTAACCTTACCAGAACCAACCCGTAAGGTGAGAAGTGGATGACTTCTTCTTTATTACACCGTTATATCCTACCAGAAATTTTTCCTAATGTCAATTCCTTTTTGAAAATTTGTTTGTAAATATAAATTGCAAGTTAAAGTGACGGTAAAATTGTGGTAAAATTGTATAATGTAAACATAGTCACTATTGTTCGGGATGTCAAGGGCGAGCATAGCTCGTTCATCGGAGGCAAAGCCGAAGACCCTTTACATCCATTGCACGATCATCCTTTTGCTCTCGGTCTGTTATGACAGACCGGCTGCCTTCTGGCGAGACAGGGCTTGGGACAGAGTCCCAAGGTCTTAACTTACAGCCATATCATTTGCTGACTTATAGGCTAAGGTTCATAGTCATAACACGCTCTGTCTTGAGCGAATTAGGGAGAATACTCCTTGCTCTCTTCGGTAGAAGTATCCAAAAAACACGGGTCAATATATGCTATTTGATTTGAAAACTTGTCCTTGCTGTAATTGCAAAATCTAGTGCTCTCCTGTGAATATGAAGCAACCCTATGCCTTTTTGTCTAATGTAGATACTTTTGTTAACTTCATCGGATTAAACAGCATTCAAGACAACTATTAGATAGTGTCTAGATTAACTCTATACCATTCTGTTCTAAAAACTCTTTAATAACATCCACATGTAAGCCTTCATTTCTAAATACAGTATTTCCTGTCCTCGGTTCTGCTATGAGCCCTCCACAGCTATGAAGACCAATCAGGTTCCATGAAGAATCGAAAACTGGTGCTCCACTTGACCCAGGCATTGTATCAGTTAAATATTGTATACGAATATCATTTACATATTGTAAGCTATTATGGCCAATACAAATTTGCTTTGGCCACCCATTAGGGTGTTGTATAATTGGTACTATATCATCTAAATTTGGTTTGCCAAATTCCACATTAGGAAGGGACTCTAAAAAACCTGGTTCATTACCATTATAATTTATTCTACATAAAGCAATATCATATTTACTAGATATTTGTGCTTCTTGTCCATATAACCTATATTTACATAGCATTCTATCTGTACCTTCTTCATAGTTAAACCATATTTCTGTGTTTTCTGCCACCTCCTTTGTTTCAATAACGTGTCTATTAGTAATTAAATATTCTCTATTAACTAAAAAACACGATGCTCTAAAGCCTGTTACTGGAGTATTATTAACTAACATGCATATTCTTTTTGATAATTCAAAACCTTTTTGTAAGAATGCTATTGACTGAAATCTGTGGCGAGCACCTATTATTTTTTCCTGAAGCTCAGCAGAAATTTGTTCACCAGCGCTTTGACTACCACGCCAATCAATAATGTTCATTGGCATAGGTAAATTTAACGAAAGAATTGTAAAACTTGGATTGTATCTCATACACCTTGACACAAATTCTTCAATTTTACCCTTCCTCTTGCATTCTGTACAAAGTCCTGTAACAAACTCCAACTTGTTGGAATGAGATATTTGTTCATAGTCATCAAAAATCTCAACTGCAATTGCTTTCAACTCATTAAAGTTGAGTTTTGAATTACATTCTTCTATTAATGTCGATAACCTTATCTTCTGCTCCTGCATCTTTTTAGCCCCCTCAAAATATAGTGATCTATTAAGATTAAAATGAAATATCCTCTTGGGAGTAATTTCATCTTGAGTCACATCTATCTCATAGCTACTCAAGTCCACATTGGACCATAAAGAGCACTCCTTATTAAGCCTGATTAACTTATTAACACTTTTTTTACATAATAACTCCAAAAAGCTTTTTATAAGGCTAAACCGTCCAGTAGTATTATACTTATTTGACCTTAAAAACCAAATATATCTTTTTATAATGTCCAATATACCAAATTTTTGTGCTAAATGAAACACTCCAAATGATAAAGAGTTAATCATGTTAGCAGTTAAATTTATAGATTCTAAAATAGTAATAATATCGCCTAGTAGCTCAAAACCTTCGTTATGCCCATTTGGAAATCCACTCGGCTTATAAACTGCTATCCTATATTTCGTCATAGGATAAATTAATTGTGCTTTTGTTGCTACTGCATTAGCTCTAAAATATATTTCATTCGAATCAAGAACAAATTTTTCATGTTGTCTACTCACAAGAGGGGCCGATAAAATACAATCTGCAACTGTAGCACGAGAAACCGAGTTAATATCTTTATATGAACTCAACTTACTATATAAAATACCAGCTTTATTACCTGAGAAATACTCCATTATATACTGTGTGTATAATTCGGTTACATTCCCCCCTTTTCTTGAGTAAGGCCTTACTATGTTATCCAAATGTCTAGCGACTTTTAATGTTTCTGGCAATTGAAAATCCAAGTAAGTTAGGACATCAGGAAGAACAATAAAGTGTTCTCTCTCTTCAAGCCTTTGGCTAAAATATGTAGAAAATACCTTACCATCATATGAAAACTGCCTAGTTGCTAATCTAACCAGTGATGGCTTCAAATCCTTATCTGCTCCTCCATTAGCATCAAATAAAGTAAGAGCAGAATTAAATAATTGTATTGATAAAGCACTTTGCCAGAGGTTTGCTGCTGTTATTTCAACATGCGAGCCCAGAAATAGCGACAGCTTTAAAAGATACTCAACCTCTCTAAGAGTATATCTGTGATACTCCTGAATGAAAGGATCTGTAAAAGAAAAGTAAACTGGCGGAGGTAACTCTATCAAATTAATTAATTTTAATTTATCCTTATCCACCTTTCTATTTTCTCCTTCTCATCAATGTAGAACTTAGTTGGACAAATATTTTCACATCTGTTACATCCAATAGAATCTCCGTCAATCACTGAGCATTTGTTCATATTTGTTTTTTTTGGATGTAACCCCAAAAAACTATTACATAAATCAGCACACGTTCTCGCAGCTTTGTAGCCAATTAATATATTTTCTATATCTGGAATTCCTCCAGAATGTTCAGCTGGAGTAATTGCGTTAATTATACTTAAGTTACCACCATTTAAAACTGCTGAATAAAAGCCTATTGAATTTACAATATGGTCATCTTGTGAAAACTCATCAGTAAAAAGTGGACCAAGAGGCATAAAAGGTACATTCAATTGATTTATAATGGAGATTAACAGATTTATTTTTTCAGGAGAACAATGCCCAACCCCTTCAACCATAACACTGACACCCTCATCTCGGAAAATCTTAATTAGTTGAGCATATTCAGTAAGTTCCTCCCTATGAACTTCATCCAATGTATCCTTTGTGACTGCAGGTCTAAATGCTGCACCAAGTGATATTACAATAGAATACTTTTTAGCTACCTCAAGAACATCCTCAAGAACATCCCAATAAATGCTCCTTGAAGCATTTCTAGTTATCATATCTTTTATTATTAGCACAGCACTTCTCGAAGAAAAAGGTATACTTCTTGAGTTTATAGCTTTATGTACTCTTTCGAGTGTGGGTGTCAAATGTATTACAAACCAGGATACTCCATTAGTTGCTGCACGAACCATTTCTTCCTTAAGTTTTGCCTTGTCAATATTCCCCTTATCATTTAGACAAAGATAGTGTGGTATAAAACCTATTGGACAGCCAATCTGTTGCTTTACATAATCATATAAGTACCCATAAGTACTATCTAAACTTAAATCCATAATCAAGTCAGGCTTTTCTTGCAAATTTGATAGCACTCTCACTTTTTGCAATTCTGTCTCATACGCCTCAATTTTCTTAATACTTACCCCAATATTAACATTAACTGCCACTGGGAATCCGCTGCCAACATTAATTGTCGAGTTACTTCCTGTAAGTGTTACATAATCCATACTACACCTTCCCCTTTCAACGGGAATCAGTTAAAAGCGTACTGCAAGTACTTGTCAATCCTCTGAGCACGTCTTAATACAAACCAAAACACGTATGGTAAAATCGGCATGGGGTTAATCTTCTTTCTTTGTATACTTAACAAATTTGAAATGGATATCTTTATATACATACCAATCGCTCGATGATGATGTTTCCCACATTTCTTCCTTATCTAGGTCCACAAAGTATTTGTCTGCAATATATGTGTTCTCAATTTTTGTAACATAAGATTCTGTGCAATATTGCAAGAGTTGAGTGTATATAGACTCTCCACCTATCACAAAAACATCATCCTGGTTATATTTTTTTAGCTCAATAAAAAGTTCGTCTATCGAGCGACATATAGTTACTTTCTCATTTATAAAATCTATACTCCTGCTTAACACAATATTTCTCCTATCCCTTAGGGGTTCTTTTCCTGGTAATGATTCAAATGTTTCTCTACCCATTACTACTACTTTACCTAAAGTCATCTGCTTAAAAAATTTCATATCTTCAGGAATACGCTGTAGCAGGTTACCCTTAAATCCAATTCCCCAGTTCAAATCAACGGCAACAATAGCTTTCATTTTATTCTCCTCCCTAGATAGCAACAGGAATATTTTTTATCTGTGCTCCACTCTGATAGCCTTCTAACACAAAGTCCTCAACTTTAAAATCATAGAAATCCTTTTTATCTGGATTAATCAGTAATTTCGGTGCGGGATATGGAGTCCTCTGTATTAGCTCTGTAATTAACGGTACATGCCTATCATATATATGGGCATCAGCAATAACATGTACAAATTCCCCAACCTCAAGATTGCTTACCTGAGCCAACATATGCACAAGGATTGCATATTGAGATACATTCCAATTATTTGCAACTAAGATATCTTGAGAACGTTGATTAAGAACAGCATTTAGCTTTCTGCCAGTAACATTAAAAGTCATACTATATGCACAAGGGTATAAGTTCATTTCATGCAAGTCACTATGGTTGTACATGTTAGCAATAATCCTCCTACTATATGGATTATGCTTTAAGTCATAGATAATCCTATCTACCTGATCAAACTCTCCTTCACGATACTTATGCTTAATTCCTAATTGATAACCATATGCCTTACCTATTGAACCTTCTTCATCAGCCCAACTATCCCAAATTCGACTATTAAGTTCTTTAATATTATTCGATTTCTTTTGCCATATCCAGAGCAACTCATCTATTGCAGCTTTTAGATTTGTTGGCCTTAGAGTAAGAATCGGGAATTCTTCTGATAAATTATACCTGTTAACAACAGCAAAGCTCTTAATTGTGTGGGCAATATTGCCATCAGACCATTTAGCTCTTACAACCTCCCCTTCAGATGATACTCCGTTTTTAAGGATATCCTTACACATAGTTATAAAAATATTATCCGCTTCACTCACAGTAACTTACCTCACTTATCATCAATTTGTTTATTAGCAGTTTATATCAAGCACTTTTCCAATCTAAATCCTTCACTTTTATTGCCTTCCTTACAAAATTCGCCACAGAAATCTCTGCAGATTTATCTTTCTGTTTATGCCTTACTCTTCCTGCCTTTCACTATGCTTTGATATTTCCTCTCACTTACATTCTGACTCAATTACAAAATCAGGCTTAACTTCGACTATTAATCTCAACCTACATGTTTATCGAAAAACAATTTGCATCAATTTTGATATCTTTTAGAAAAACCATGTATATCTGTCTATTGAAATCAAAACCCAATGTAAAATACTAAATTGAGTTCAATATAGATCCCATTTTACACTTCGCAATATCCATCTAGAATTTTACCATATTATTTATATGAATTACATATTTAGAATAAAAAGAAGGCAAAAATTCATTTGCCTTCCAGCACACTAGTGCTTTTTACTTAATGTAAAAAATTCATTTTAATGTTCTTGCTCAAATACTCAAAACAAATTCTGTTTCGTAGCACTTGGAATAATTCAATTTATTATTTAGCTTTGTTTTCTACTTCCTCAACAACCTTATTAATAAAATCATTTAATGCCATAGCTCCAAGGTCGCCGTCCTTCCTTGATCTTACTGCAACTGCTCTATTTTCAAGCTCTTTATCACCTATAACCAGCATATAAGGCGTCTTCTCAAGCTGAGCTTCCCTGATTTTATAGCCAATCTTTTCATTCCTCAAGTCCACCTCAACTCGTATACCTTTTGCCTCTAATGCGGCTTTTACCTCACCGGCAAACTGATGATGCTTGTCTATCAAAGGAAGTACTTTAACCTGAACAGGTGAAAGCCATGTAGGAAAAGCACCTGCAAAGTGTTCTGTAAGTATTGCTATAAACCTCTCAAT
>JAEZUI010000101.1 GCA_023421115.1 Bacillota bacterium
CATTAAGCATTCCTACTCTTGAGCCTCCCATTGAACAAGAACTTAAAAATAACATACATAGTATAGTTATTAAACAAATTATAAGCTTACGCATAGACTGTTTATTCCTCCCTGCTAAAATGTTAATCCCTTTATATAACAGTTCCATTGCTTTTGCGGTCTACTATAAAGGGAGCCTATCAAGTACAGTCGGACATTTTCACAATTTATAAATGATTTAACTTATTCGGATTTTACAAAAGTAACACCTGAATAATCAAATTTTGGAACTTTCCCACCTTTGTCTTTGTATGCTAATTCTCGCTTATTATCCCAAACAAAGGCATCTTCTCCAAGATGCTTCTTTATGGCTATCTTTACACCATCATTAATATCTTCAAACAAATTCTCTGTTGCTTGAATAGCAATAACTTCATCAGATATTTTTTCAACCTTATAGCAAGGAGTTCTAATAAGCTTTTCTTCCCCAAACATCTCTATATATGGCTTTCCATAGTAATTCATCCAACGAATTTCAGGCAAACGTATTTCAAGGTCTATTGGCGTACTCCAATTTGGAAAACTAGAATTTGTTATTTGTCCTTGAATTGGCTTAAACAAAACTGCAAATTCATTACACATTGCAATAAATTTTGTATAGTTTTCCTGTCTTTTTATCAAACTAATTGGAACAGAAAATCCAAAATAATTAATCCTGGGTTTGGAAATAGACTTGCCCCATTCAATGTGATAAAATACATCCCCATTTTTTTCTTCATCATCAAACTACCACCAGCTTGATCATGCATAGCAAGCTTTTTATTTACCTCTTCATGCATATAAATACTTACAGGACCAGAAATTTCATTTGGATTGTACTTAATCTTCAATGGCTCACTATATCCATATATTTCTGGTATAAAAGCATCTCCATACTTATTTACTGTCAATAGAAACTTCTCTACTATCTCTTGACTTTGGAAATCATGAAAGCTTGATAAACTAATACCAATACTCTGGAACAATTTTTCTATTATTGTGCCACCACCTCAAGAATTTTTACACTAACATCACTACATTTAAATGAAACCATTATATTATTTATTACCCTTTAATAAACCTTTAAACTCTGACTATTCATAAATTATCCTTTAGGAATAAATCTTTATAAGAACTCTATCTCACAAATTATTTACAGCATTAGGTAGCATCATAATATTGTCTTCCCTATCTCCAGCATTATGTCTGTTGATAGTGAGTATCCGCAATTCTACATTCTTCACAAATGAAAGCATAGTAAATATCTTCACCGTATTGCATAAAGTCAGAACAGTCAAGCCGACCTATAAACTTCATATATTTTGAACATCTGGGGCAAATAGGTTGTTCAACACGAACAACCATTAAGTATATTTTCTATTATCTTCAAAAATCAAAAATGCTTAATTGAATAATTAAATTTTCAATATCATTGCTCAAATTTTTGCTACTTAAATACTTTCTTTTTTCCCGTTCTTTAAGCAAAATTTCTTCTGGGCAATAAAAATGATAAGGAAATGCTTCATTATGGAACGGTCCATCGTCATCACTTAATTCGTCATAATTACTTCGGATATCTAACATTTTCTGTAATAGAGGAATATCATTGTTAGCTTCCAAGAAATCAATATATCTATCCACAATAAAATGAGACCTTTTTACTTTAATTAACTTATAAGCTTCAAGTGCTAATTCTTTTACTTTCATCGCAACTATGCTTTCATCAAATACATGAGCAAGCAACTTTTGATTTAGCAAAGTAAGGCATGTACTTATTCGAACTCTTTCATTCCAAGCTGGCTGTATGTACCCTTGCCTCTTAAATTTAATAGCCTCCATATTTACTAAATATGCTTCATATAGACTTATTTCATTGCTTCTAAGAGAATTAATAATAAAGTGTGATATATCATCTGCTATCATTGCTGGATTACTTTTATTATTAATCGTTTTTATTAATGTTTCAACTTCAGCTTTCATAATGTTCACCTTTCCCATCTAGAAACTCTTATCAAACCTGATTTAATATCTACACCAATAACATTACCACTGAAATCATACGGATTATTTTTATACGCATTATAAAACAGTTCTGCCGCTTCTTTTGTTGCAGAATCGATATTTTGATATCGCCCTAACCCCTCTTTAGCATTATATAATATATCGTTAACAAAATCATCCATATTCGCTTGTCTCGGTGATAAATTGGGTATATTTCCTGTACTAGAAGTTTTAACTTCAAAGAAACCCCAATGTCCGTCTGCTGCTTGTGCTATAATATCAATACCATTATCCGATCCATTTTTTATATACTTAAAGTTTTTCCATCCGTTTTGTCCAAGCATCGATTCCGCTATATGTTCACCAAATTTACCAATATCATCAACTATAGTTTCTCCGTCTATAACGCTTGTTCCTCTCCAAACAATATCATCCAATGAATCACCGATTCGATCCAATTGGGTTGCTAAGTTTGTGTCTTTCTCCACAGCCTCAACAGCAGACTCTAATACAGATGTAATTTTACTTAAAATAACTTTCTTTTCATTTTCTGTTACAGCATTCTTGTATTTAGTCATCTGCGCTACTAAAGCCTTCCTTTGAGCTGCATTTGCCGATGAGCCAACGGAATACGATACATTTTGAATTGAAGAAAGAAAGCTACTTGCAACCATAGCTAGGTTCATTGTTCTATCAAATTCATATAGAGGTAGTTTTTTATATCCATAAATAGATGCTATTAAGTTTTGTACTTCATTGCTTGTATTTCCGTTCTCATATGATTCATCACTACAAATCAACCTGAAATAAGAATCTTTAAAATAACTGTCCCATCCACGGTCGTAAGGCGTTTTGGCTAAATGCTGCTGAAAAAGTGCAACATGCCCCTCTGAACTACATTTCAAATAATCTCTAAGTATATTAGATTTTGATAGATACTGTTATTTGGTATATCTGCCCTCTTCATATTTTACAGTCTCATCCTTAAGTAAATTAGTTAATACAACTACCCAGCCTGTTCCTTCTCTATTGTAGTATTTCTCAACCACATGTCTTGGCTCGTCCAAACTACTTCCTTTATTCGCTAAATAAATAGGGTGATCATTCAACAATGCATCTAAGATTAATTTGGAATGCTTTGGTTCGGCATCATAGTGATAAGTTATTCCGTCAAATTCCATCGTAAACTTTGTACCAGTTGTTTGACTCACCTCTATTATTTCTGAACCCACAAGAGCTCCACCAATGTTGCCAGGTATATTTCTTCCTTTTACCTGAATAGCATATTCTCCAAGTTCAGGTATCACATAGTCATATTCCATATTTATTATATTGGTGTTGTTTTCTCCATAAACCGTCCTCTTCCACTCACCATTAATAAATACCGCCAAGTGATGACAATTAGTTCCTTTTGCTGTTATTCTTAATGGCTCACCTACTTTTATTTTAGTTTCTGCAGTAGGAGTAATCAAGGTAACCTCTGGGTTCTCCGTATAGAATTTATTATTTTGTAAAATATATCTATAACTCCAACTATTTCTGTCAGGCTGTGCATTTTCCTCATCCCATGGAAGCGACAGCTTATTCCATGTATTTTTACCTACTTTACCGTCGTCCGGTGGTATATTATTCTTCTGAAACTTTTTAACTGCTGCCTCCGTGAGACTTCCATAGGTGCCAAACTCCACATAGGTATTCGTATTCGGATTTATCGGCATTTCCAACAATCCAAGTGATACTAACATTTTTTGCAAAACAATGACGTCATTTTCAATATTGTTTCCATCTAGCTTCAGCACCCAAGGAGTTTTGTTTGTATTCGAAAGTGATACCTGTGTATAATTTCCTTCCAATAAAAACGCTACTAATGGATTAACATCGGTTTCTTTGTAAGATATTGGTCCGCCTGCAAATACCCTACTGTATTTCCTATTGCTAAACCAATTGTATCTCCCATTTTTTTAATAATAGAGTTATTATCGGCAAAAAACGCATCCCATTTTGTATAAAATAATATATATTTGTTATTTTTATAGCCACTTACATTAAGTTTGTCTAGTTCTTCATTTCCGTTTGTCATTCCACTGTTGACTGTAGCCAATATTTCCTGATTACTAGGTGTCATTGCTCCTGGTGCTATTTCTTTAAAAACACTGTCAACATCATCCTTTGGATTAGTTATTGCACCACCTGTATAAACTCCTTCTGACGTATAATATTTATTACGTATTGTCTTATTTGTTTTCGCATCTATAAATATTGCTCTTACATTTGAATTCATTCTTAAACCAGCAATTGTGCTACAAATGCTTTCTTTAAATGTATTTAAATTAGACTGATTGGAATATTTACTATCTATTACAAATGCAATGGTAGTTGTTAAACTTGATATTTGTCTTGGTGCTACAACATAATTGCTAAAATGAGTTACTGTAGCAGAAATCACTCCACTTTCCTCATTTACAGTTGTCGCCTGAGGAACCAATGTACCAGTTTCCTCATCATACCAGTAAATCACCAAATCATTTATATTATAAGACGCTATTTGTTCTTCACTTAACTTAAAGCCTATTTCTGCCCAATCAAACTCTGATGTGGTGCTTATATTTACCGGTTCACCAACAAACCATATTTTACCTTCTAACAAATCTCGAGCACTTGTTACTGTTGTTGTGCTGTCTATATCATCTTTGCTATTGATTGTTAACTGTAATTGCATACCAGAGTCAGTAATTCCGCTAATATTCTCCTTTGATAATACTTGCTGTGTCTTTCCGTCTTCTGAATTAACAGACACTACATGAACTTTACAAAAAAGACTTGAGGTAGACAGCATATCATACATTGGCTGTGCAGAAATCATTACTGTTCCTGCTTTTTTAGCTGTTATTATTCCATTAGTCACAGTTGCTACATCAGGGTCACTTGTAGACCATTGATATGAATTTTCATATAATTCTGTTGGAATTTTATCATCTATTAGAGATATGCTCTCCAATTCTTTTAGAACCACTTCATTATATAGCAAAGTAAGAGATGCGTTACTATTAAAGCTATTTACAAAGTAATAATCATCATTCTGTTCAAAGTCTTTTAGTATCTCCCCATATTTGCCATCACTGTTAGTATTACGCTCAGTTAAGTCAGCAATATAGTTCGATGTACACTCTATACCATATACATTATTATAATTTCTTCAAGAAGCTTTAAAAAATCCGTTTAGTTTCGTTTCCAATTTCCAATCAGCACAGGTTTATTATTTTTTCGTTATGTCATATGTCTGTGTGACAAAGAAAACCCCGAAGCTGTATTGCTACAGTCCGGGTAAAATCCTCGTAGAATAGAATTGACTTTTAATAACTATGCATCAAATGTCTTATTTTTTATTACACTTTCAACACATTCCTTATCCAATTCACTTAATTCAGACATGATTTCATTGAACTTACCAATTGACTTTTCCGTATTCAAAGCATATAGTGCAGCTACCGCAAGATGTCCAACTGTCTCAATTCCAAACAATTTGTTTTCCTTTTTCATACATACCTTCAATTTTGCTAGTTTTTCTACAACTTCATCTCCATCAATTCTTTTTCTAACAATTTTCAATATAGTATTACTCAAAACGTAATTTTGTGGAATATCAAGGCAACTTATTAGCTCTTCTCTACCAAGCTTATCTTGCTGTATGTCCTTTATTAAGCTCAAATCTCGCATAAAAGCCTTCCTCCTTTACTTATTCAAATCAAAATATTGGTTTAATTCGGGATAACAAGTCATACCTTTCGGCTAAGTAATTTTCCCATAGCTGATTTGAAACATTTTGAAGTCCTAGTCTATCTGCCTCCTTTATTTCCGTCATATACGCTCTTAGTTCCCACATTATTCTCTCTTTATAGTCTTCATACATTATTCTTCTACCTGACCACCCGCTAGCCATATCCTTTTTCTCATTCAACTCCACAGATACTTTATCGATTATTGAATAATGTCCAATCTCTTTAATCTTAGATTTCACTTTTTCTGCTTCATCCGGTCTTACAAAGTTTTCAGCCAAAATCTTCTTTACCCGCTCAATACCCTCTTCTATGCTCTTCTCGTCATCAGTAGCACAGTACATCCCCAAAAGATATTCGAGCACGTAAACAGGTACATTGGCACCCTCTTTTATAAGCTTTGTCAAGTCTTTCCTGACAACTCTTCCTGCAAAATAAGTATTTAGCTTTTTATCCAAATCAATAGCTTGCTCATTTATATTTTCCAAACCCGACACCCCCTAGAAATCAAAATCGCTTACGATTCCAAGACTTATTTTAAAAGGTATTTTTTCTTTTGTTATTCCTGTGTCTGCGTCAATTATTATCAAATAATAATCTTTATTTTTATCATAATCCATAGATTTCAATACAAACTTGACACTTATATTACGGCTTTCAGGAGTGTCAGTCTTTTTATTTGCAATAATCGTTTCCTCATTACTAATCATCTGGTCAGCTTCATCTACCATATAAACTTTGAAACTTGCTTCAACCCTCTTTCCTTCCACCTTTTCAGACTGAAAGAAATTGAGTGTGAATATGCTATTGGTTATTTTCCTTATTGCATTAGTCAGCTTTACTTCTACTTTTTCAATATCTTTACTGCCAACTTGTCCTCGTCGTATATTTTTATAGCTTATAAGAGGTAATACAATTTCCTGGAGGCTTGCTCCTCCATGTACAAAGTTTGACCCTGGGCCTTGTATTTTAAATCTTATATTTGCCTTCGGTATGTATACCGAAATATTTGAGTCATTTCCAAGCAAAGGCTTCATCGAAAAGCCAAGCAGTCCATCTATACTTCGCTTCTTCATAGAAAGTGCATATCTCCTGCCGCTTTCAATAATATCTATCTTTTCCTTTTCAATTTTGTCACTTTCCTCTAATACATCTCTCTGATATATGAATCCATGATCGGCTGTAACATATATATTGGTTCCACTTAAGTCATCCCTAATAATTCTGATCAAATCACAAATATCATTAACAGCTTCTTGGGTACCCTTAAAGGCATATATCTCTGTAGAATACTTGTCCCCAAATGCATCAATGCTATTGTGGTATATATATATGAGCCTTTTCCCTTTGAAAAATTCACGCCTTTTTGGCTTATTCATCGCAAAAAGCTCTTTAGCATCAAGTGCAGCACTATCACTTACGTATTCGTTTAATATTTTATTTCTTCCTTCCAAAGAGCTCGGATTAATGCCATCCACATATACAAGACCACTATCTTTAAGTTCTATACTAGTGCTTGGCAGTAATGCCGGCATACCAAACTTCGAGATAGAAGGTAATACTCCGGTCATTGAAGTGATTTCCGCACTTCCCATCGTTTCGGTATTTAGTCTGTCAAGAATTTCAGTAGCCACTTCATATCTTAGGGCATCGGATACAATTACAAATACTCTATCCCCAGAATTTACTTTATGCCGGATTACTTGGTCATAAAAGCTTCTCTGTTTTTTGACTGATTGTATTTGAAGCTCCTCAAAGTCCGTATCATCTATAGACTTTGACCATGCATAGCTAAGCTCACTGACAAACCAGTTGGTGTAGATATTTTCAACAAGGTCTTTTAATTTCTTTAGTATTTCACTGTCATTGTCTGAATCATAGGCAACGTAAAACTTGCGGTAATACAAATCCATTTTGTAGTATTCATTGCAGTAAGCTTTATAGATTTCTTCCGCTCCTGTCACAGGAATACCCATATTATATGACTTCTTGAATTCAAACATCCTGACAGTAAAATATAATGCTTCATAAATCGCTTCATACTTACTATAAAAATGCTTGCTTTTTCTTGCATCTATCAGCTTTATATAAAACTCATAATCCTCTAATTTATGTTCAATTGCGTTGGTTATGTATACAATTATTGCTCTATCTACATAAGGAAACACATTAGTTTCCAATATATCTGTTATATCTACCTTACTACAGATGAATTCAATTCCAATTTCCTTTTCAATCATCAAGGCATATTCATCAAAAGAGGCAGAATCCTTGACATGGTTCATCCACCTATCTATAAAAATCAGGCAATTGGATCTAGAAGCCTTTCCAATATACACCTTCACATTATCCAGATCATTCTCGTCTAAGGTATGGCTGAGTGCTGTAATCATAAGGTGCATCATTAACTTTTCAAGTGTTTTTTCTTCCAGCTTATATCCATAATTCTTCTCTACATAACCCCAAAATCTGTTTAGACTAAAAAAGCTATCAATACGGTCCAGGTATTTGTTTTCTTCATCGTTTAAGCCTTCTATTAATATAACTCTGAGGCTTTCCTCAAAATCAGGTGATTTCAAACCACATAAAGCACTAATGATAGCTATTTCAATAACTTCCTCATTATAATTTTCAATTGCAAAGGATTTAAACTTCTTATATCTTTCTTTATTTTCAAAGAATTTCTCATTTTCCTTTACAACAGCCCTAAGAGAAGGATCAATACCCATATCCCTCATAATTAATGAAATATTATCAGCAAAAAATCTCTTTGAATACAACAAGCAATCAATAAGCCAGTTATCGACGTCGTCCTTGAGGTCTTCATTGGTATAAATCAAAAAATCAGAATAAGTATCTTCCTCTTCAAGAAGGTACTTTGTATAAAAATAGTTGTTGTTTTCAAGCCTATGTTTTTTTACACCTTCGAGTTCTATTTCATCTATTGTATTAATAAATTTTTTATCTCTGTCCAGCCAAAATACTATTTTACGAACTTGTCCATCCTTCAAAGGTTCCTTAAATGTATTTTGGAGAGATTTAACAATTTCTTCAATATTCACACTTCCACCTCAAATTCACAAATCTATGTATATTTTGCAAATGACCTGCAAATGAAATTAAATAATTCAAGTTGCTAAAATAGCCTTAAATTCAAACCTTTCCTCTAATATTAGATAATAAAATCATTTCATTTGCAAATGACCTGCAAATGAAATCATGCCCAGTAAGGTACATATCTATAGTACCTTTGATTTGTATCCGGTTCCAGCAACTTAATAACATTATGTTCTACTGCATTCTTTATAAGTCGTGAAGCTATTGAAGCATCCTTGTCTTCCAACCCGAATCTTTGTCGCAAGGATGTATTTGTCATATATTCCCTATTAACATATCGTAGACAAGCATGCAAATAACACGCTCTGATTTTATCTTCTTTACTCATATCCTTCAAATCTATATGTGAAAACAAAATCACCCTGGTATGCTCTTCAGTAACCTCAATGATTGGAGCTGGAAGCTGATATAGCTCCGTTTGCTCCACTACTTTATCAAAACCGCTTCCTCTTTCTTCACATACACCTATTCTTCTCATGAAAGCTGCGATAGCTTCATTTCTTGACTTTGGTGGCGAATCAATAAATCGTTCAGTATTAATTAATGGTTTACCTGGATTTGTTATCTCCATCCTTGATGAAAAAATCTCTACCATTGGTCCTGTTCCTCTAATAGTGAAGTCCTGATGAATTAGCGCATTCGCTACAAGTTCTCTAACTGCTAACTCAGGGTACATTGGGAGTTCTTTTCTTAAAGCTTTACCAATAATTTCATTTCTAGGAAGAAGACTGTTAACAAAACCAATAAGGCCTTCAAACCCACAAGCATAACCTTTCACGCCTTCTTGTTCACGGATTGTTTCAATCCGGCTGTTTCCTTTATATTGGATAACTCTTAATGCTTTTCTCTTTAAAAGCTTAAAGTCAGATAATTTCTTGGCAAAAAGAATTGCTCCAAGGTTGGTAATATCCCAACCCCCTGCATTGTTTTTTACTATCAGATCTTCTTCGGATAGCTTTTCAATGATTCTTTTTCTATCCTCCGGCAATGGTACTTTAAGCAGTTCAAAGTATGCAGGATAATCAATAAGGCTAAGAACATCACTCTCAGATAAATGGTCTTTTGCTATCATGTCCTCATAGATATTCTGTTCAAATAACCTCCAAAGCTCCCGTTCAGTCTCTGGAAAATCCTTTAGCAGTTTCTTATATGATCCTATTCTGATGAACTCATTGCCTTTAAACTGAACGGGCTTTCCAATAGCCTTTTCTATTTCTAAAATCACAACACCTTTTTCATTTATTTTCAATTCATAAAACTTAAAAAACAACCTTGGAGCTAATAATCTGAGCATCCAGTTCTCAAGCTCTTCGTTACCTACTTTTGCTTCACTTGCTCTAAAATCTGTTCCCACTACTTCATGTGTTTGATTATCAACTCCCCAAATCAAATAAGCATGGGGTTTTCCTTCAAGCACAGCCGTATTGCTAAGGGCTGAAATATACTCTCCGATTTCATCAGGCTTATCATTATTTACTTTGAATTCAACCCAACTAGTTTCACTTGGTAATGAGGTTAATTCCTTTATAAGACTTTTTAAATATTCTTCAGTTCTTGGCAAGTTTTTCACTACCCTTCTCGGTTTACTCTTCCTCTGAAACCTTCAACTTAATGTCCACAAACAGCTCTTTAAATTTTATGTAATTTACTACCACCGTCATCTAAGTCAATTTCAATCTGTTTATCAGCCATATGATGGAGTACTTCATCAAAGTCCTTAAGCTCCTCAATTTGCTTTTCAATGGTCTTAAGCTCTTTTTTCGCTTTGCTTTTTTCCTTGTCTGACTCATCATTACCATTAATTATTGACAATAACTTCTCCCTTTGTGCATTCATCCT
>JAEZUI010000122.1 GCA_023421115.1 Bacillota bacterium
CTGCCTCATCAAGATCTATGGGCAATTCTTGCATGAAACCTGTGCAAATAAGTATCCCCATCGCCAATGAAAAGGCAGAGTATGGAATAATTAGAGAAACATACTTATTGAGCATATCCATTTTGGATAGAATGACATAGATAGGCACGATTGCCGCATGAATAGGAATCGTCAAGCCAAGCATAAAAAACGAGTTCATATGCTTCCTGCCCTTCCAAAAAAATCTTGTAAGGGCAAAGGTTGCCATTAGTGAAAACAACATAACTATTGCAATGGTCACCACGGCAATAATGGTACTATTTAGAAAATTCATGCCAATATTTCCATTGCTTATTGCTGTTCCATAATTTGACCATAGCCACACTTTAGGAAGACCTGCAACATTTGCTCCAAATATTTCATCATTACTCTTAAATGAAAAGGTAAACATCCAATAGACAGGGAACAGATTGATAAGTGCCCAAATTCCTAACATGATGTATATGCAAACCTCTTTTCCCTTAATTCCTTTTTTCAGGAAGGGCTCACCCTGAGGTCTAGATTTCTTATTCTGATTCAGAAAGATATCACCTTGTTTCACGTTGTTAATCCTCCTTATCTTTAAATATACGGCCAATTATCAAAGCAAATGCGAAGCATAAAATGATGAGAAGAAAAGCAATCGTACTGCCCATACCATATCTATTACGTAGGAACAACATACTTATCATCAACGTACTCGGCACCTCCGTTGCGTGTAACGGTCCACCATTTGTTAAAACATAAATTAAGTCAAAAGACTTAAGGGAGCCTGTAACAGCGAAGATAACGCTTATCTTCATTATAGGCTTTATGTACGGTAAAATAATATAACGGTTTACCTGTCCCTCATTTGCTCCATCAATCATTGCTGCTTCACGATACTCAGGAGGAACACTCTTGATACCTGCAAACATTAGCAGCATATGATAACCGACATACTGCCATAAAACAGGTACGAAAACAGCACCAAGGGCGGTAGTTTTTTCTCCAAGCCAAATTTTTGCCAAACTGTCCAGACCAAAAGATCTCAGCACTACATTAAGCAACCCATAGGATGGATTGTAAATCTTTAGCCAAAGTTGACCGATAACAACAGTCGATATTAGAACCGGCATAAAATAAATTGAAAGGAAACCTCGTTCTCCCTTTCTCCCCTTGCCGAGAAGAAGTGCAAGCCCCAACGCAAGAGGCAATTGAATTGCTACCGAAAGAAGTGCCAATAGCAGCGCATTACACAGAGCCTTTATAAATCCTATTGAGTTGCTGGTAAACAGTTCCCTAAAATTTTCTAATCCAATGAACGTCTTTGCTCCAAAACCGTTCCAATCAAAAAAGCTGTAATAGCCCGATATAAATATCGGTGCAACAAGAATAAGAAAAAAAAGTAGCAGCGCAGGGAGAATAAAAAGAATAATTGTTAGCTTATTACTATATAGTTTTTTCATCTTGATTCCTTCCCTATTAGATAAGAAGCGGTTCCCAGATTATTTTGATCTAGACAATCCTTGGGAAACCGCTTCTTTCTTAATCGAATCAGAACCCAATGTTTCATGGCTCTCATTCACATTTCATATAGTATCATATACTTCCCATAATTATTTTTTTAAATCTTTGTCAAGACCTTCAGCAAATGCCTTACCATCAATTGCAGAAGCATAAATCTGACTTACATAGTCAAGATAAACATTAGCATTATCAGCTGACTGAATACCATCACCAAACAGAACAGTCTGTTTTGCATTATTCATAATTTCAGTAACTTGCTGTGTTAGAGGGTTAACTGCGCTTGTGTCATAATCTGGTGTCCATGCTGGAAGTCCATTACCATCTAGGTAACCATAGTGGCAAACAGCCTTAGCAAGTTCAAGTGCAGCCATAGCTGCAACATCAGGATTCTTTGAACTAGCGGAAACAGCAAGTGCATCACTAGGTCCTCCAATGAGCTCGCCCATCTGAGATTTAGCAGAATCAATAACTGGGAATTCAGCAACCTGAATTTTATCAGCTATATCAATAAAACTTGCAGCGTTCCAAGTACCATTAATATAGAAAGCATATTTTCCTGATATGAAGTTTGCTTTTACTTCGTCATTACTAAGTGCAATTCCTTCTGGATCAAAATACTTCTTATTAATCATTTCCTGGAAATTGTTAACGGCTTTTATAACACCTTCGTTATTCCATGAAGTTTTACCAGCATACATATCGGTAAGTGTGGAAGCGCCAACGCTCTTCTCGATTATAGACTCAAGATACTCGGTTACACACCAAGTCTCTTTTCCTGAACAGCCAAAAGGAATAATTCCCTTTGCAACAAGAGCGTCACAGCAAGCGATCAGTTCATCGTATGTAGTAGGAACTTTATCGAAACCTGCTTGTTTGAGAAGTTCTGTATTAGCGAACATAGCAACAACGTTGTAATTTGTTGGTGCTGCATAAAGCTTGCCGTCATATTTGTGATTTACAAGGAATTTGTCAGACAATTCAGAAGCATATTTTGCATAAGTATCATCTAAGCAATATACACGACCAGCATCTACAAATTCTTTAAGGAAACCAGCTCCCCATGTAAAGAAGATATCTGGTAATTCATTTGCAGCTGCAGCAGCCTTAATCTTTGTCTTATAATCCTGATTTTGTGTAGCTTCCCATTTGAGGTTGATTTCAGGATGTGCTTTCTGGAAATCAGCGATAGCAGTTTCATAAGCATGGCGATTTGAATCGCTCTCTACTGCTATACACCACATAGTAAGGTTAACAGGTTCACTCTTGCTTACATCTGATGTTTCTGCAGGTGCTTCCGTTGCAGCAGCATCGCTTGCTGCAGGTGTAGCATTGTTGGATGATGTGCTAGCATCGTTTTTCCCACATGCAGCGAGGGATACTAGCATAATCATAGCCATTAGTAACGCAATAAATTTTTTCATTACTCTCCTCCTATAAAATAATTTTATTTATGTTAATGTGATATGACCCCGTGTATCTTGGAGGCATCCGGATTTCTACCGCATGTCTCTTAGATTCATATCACATTTCCATCCATGTTATTTGTTGCTTGTTTTAACCATAGGCCATGGATATTCTATCTGCAGTTTACTATCGTCTATCTGAAAATAGCACTCGGTATCTTCAAACTGATCCTTGTAAACTAGCTTAAAGGTCGAATTCTCCTCATCTATTGTATAGTTGCCAGAAAAAAAGCCATCCTCCATGAATGTTCCTGCCTCAGTAAAGGAGTAAGACCAGTTTTTTTCTGGGCATGACCATTCACCTACTAGTCCCTTAGGCTCCCCATTACCACTAAAGGTATATGTAGTATTGCTATATAGGTACATTCCCTCATCATTCAGTATATAGCGAAGCTTTATTGTCTTACCATCTTTATTTATTAACTTAATGAATTGATTGTCACATTCGAAGGAATAATCCTTGCCTTCATATTGTGCGGTACCATCTTTATGAAATACTGCGATAGCCTTCTCTTTATCGTGCGTATAAGCCCAACTGCCGCATATCCCCTTTGCTTCGTTCGATTTAGCGGTGGCATTCATACCACATGATGTCATCAACAGCATTATAAGCACAATAACCAAAAAAGTTGGTAAAAATTTAATTTTTTTCATACATTTCCCTCTTTCTTATTTCATTATATAATTATCTTACTATATTTTAAATGTAATATATTTACATGAGCAAGCATTTTTTTTACATTTTAACCAAATTAACATTTTTACCATTTTTCAATTTGTAGATTTTTATAGCATCAAAAATTTTCCTTAGCCTCTCAGTATTGATAAATACAGAAATCTTTTGCTTTATATAATTTTGGGGTTATTTTTTACTGATCTTCGGTAGACATTGTTATTTGGCTCATAATACCTCAAAAAATAGCACCCTACCATTTTTACATGATAGGGTACTATATAATTTCTTGGCTATTATTCAATGCAGTATAACCGAAGTTAAACAACCAAAATCTTATATTCCAGTGTACAGCACTTTTGTTATGTTACTTTGTTTGATACATTTCTGAGAGTAGAACATATAGCGTTACCCATTTATTGGGCTGACCCACCATACCCACATCGAAATAAGGCTCAGCGAACGAATCGCTAAGAATATATTTGCCCTCAATATCTTTTTTACTGTCCAATAATGCCCATGCTTTTACGCAATTAGGATGATTCGCATTACCAAGAACCGAAAGCCCATACATAATCATCTGTAAACCTATGTGCACATGATCAATTGGGTAAAACGTCCCTGACATATCTTCAATAATCACTTTTCTGTGATCTGTAGAATGGAACGCAACATAGTGGTCTATATAAAATTTTATCAACGGCTCAAATTGAGGTAGAGTGATGCCCATCTTTTTTAGCTCTGCACCGAGTAAAAGATATGTGGTAGTTTGTCTATAGCAACCCAAATCGGGCAACTTAGAGTCGTGTGTTTTTTTAATTTTATATATGGAT
>JAEZUI010000200.1 GCA_023421115.1 Bacillota bacterium
TTTGATAATCAGGTTGTCTTTGGACAGATCATGGGACGATTCTTGAAACGTGGTGAAACAAAAGAAATTACACTGTACCTAGATGGAAAATCATATAAAGCAAAAATCGTAAATGTTAATAACCCGATAGAAAAGCGAAAGAAGGATGCGTTGCAGATAAGATATACAAAGAATGGTGAATTATCAAAAGCATTGCAGGCGTATTTTGTGAAAAGCTATAACTTTATCAAGGCAACAAGAGAAGCTAGGGTAGTAGGTGACAGAACAATGATTCGTGTACCGGAGGAATATAAGAGTACCTAGCTATTTATACGACAGAGTATGATGACTCTTATATGTTGGAGACAATTGTTGCAGATGATTTGGCAATATTAAAGCAGGCAGTTGCAGGGCAAAAAGAACGTGTTATGGAAGCTGAGTTCAATTATGATACAGGAGAGTCAACTGCTGGAATATTGGAAAAAGAACGTATTGTAAAGATACGGAAACTAAATAAGAAAATTGGCGAAAACCTAAAACTATTATATGGATATCGCTGTCAGATATGTGGAAAGCTGATTGGTGAAGAATATGGTTCTCACATTGTGGAGGCGCATCATATAGACTATTTTGTTACTAGTCTAAACAATGATGCAAGTAATCAATTGATTGTATGTCCTAATCACCACAGTATTATTCATGATACAAACCCATTGTTTAATAGAAGAAGGTTGTTGTATGTATATAAAAATGGGTTGGAACAAAAGTTGGTGCTCAATCAGCATTTGTAACAGGAGGTACTGATGGGAAGAAAAGAAGATGTTTTGGAATACTGTAAAAAGCGCAAAAATGCATCACTGCAAACTGCAAAAGATATTATAGACGCATTATATCCTGGTAAATCACACTAAAAGGCTTTTATATAGATGTGGACACTCGGAATTCATGATTAAAAGGAGAACAATTTACAAAGAAGTTACATCCTTTATAAAAGGACTGTAGCATGACCAAATTTGATATTGGAGAGATAAATAATTACATTCATATAACTAGGGAGATAGAATAGATGTACAAACATAAAATTGGTTACCGACCGCTAATCAGGAGATAAATTCCCTTGGTTGGCGGTTTTTACACGTTTTGGTTATAATTTTAAATTTGTCATTGACAATTTGGTCTATTAAGTATAGACTAATGACATAAGGTCTATAATATATAGATCAAGGAGGTTTTATCATGAAAGAATATAAACTCACTGAAAGTGAAGAAAAGTTTGCAGATTTAATCTGGCAAAACGAACCGATTGGTTCAGGAGATCTTGTGAAGTTATGTGAAAAAGAAATGAATTGGAAAAAGTCCACAACATATACAGTACTGAAGAAGTTATGTGAAAAGGGGATTTTTCAAAATGAAAATGCTGTGGTTTCAGGTCTAATTACAAAGGATGAATATAACGCCAAGCAAAGTATTCATTTTATTGAGGATACCTTTGGAGGGTCTTTACCAAAATTTCTGACAGCTTTTATTGGAGCAAAAAAGTTAAGTAAACACCAAGCAGAAGAGTTGAAAAGATTGATTGACGAGCACAAGGAGGTGTAGAAATGAGTGAACTATTTCTTTCTATTTTAAACATGAGTCTGAAAGCAAGCTATGTAATCCTTTTTGTGATACTTGTCAGACTAATACTGAAAAAAGCTCCAAAAGTCATCTCCTATGCTTTATGGGGTGTTGCTGCTTTTCGTCTTTTAATTCCATTCTCCTTTGAAAGCATGTTTAGTCTTATGCCACGTAATACGAATGCTGTTCCAATTCCCAATGATATCATCTACCAGCAAAGTCCTCAGATTAATAGTGGGATAGAAGTAGTTGATTCTTTTGTAAGTAAATCACTTCCTACACCGACTATTGGGGCAAGTGTAAATCCATTGCAGATATATGTAGAAATAGGGGCATACATCTGGATTTTAGGCATAATAGCATTGCTGGTTTATAGCCTTGTATCTATTTTAATCTTAAAAAGACAGCTTAAAAGTGCGAAGTTAATTGAGAAGAATACCTTTGAGGCTAAGAATTTGAAAACACCATTCGTGCTTGGGTTAATAAGACCAAAGATATATTTACCAATGGGGCTTAACGTTGAAGAAAGAGGTTATATTCTGTTGCATGAGCAGACGCATATTCATCGAAAAGACCATATCGTTAAGGTGTTAGCATTCCTGACCTTGTCCGTCCACTGGTTTAATCCTCTTGTGTGGATTGCTTTCATGTTGATGAGTGCAGATATGGAGTTATCCTGTGATGAAAGAGTATTGAAAGAAATGAATGAAGATATTAAAAAGCCTTATGCTAATTCGTTATTATCTCTTGCTACAAGAAGGTATATCTTAAATGGAAGTCCGCTTGCATTTGGCGAGGGAAATGTGAAAGGGAGAATTAAAAATGTGCTGAATTATAGGAAACCTGGTTTTTGGGTAATTGTTTTTTCAATTGTCCTTGTAACAGCAGTTGGAATTGGACTAATGGCAAATCCTAAAGCTGCAATTGGTGGTAAGCCAATTATAAACAACACTAATGACGTTATAAAAATTACTGTTAAGACACAACCGGGTAACGACAGTCTTAAGACCACTGAAGACAGACATCAGATAATAGAAGTTATAAATTATATCAATGGTTTAGATTTAAAAAAGACAACTAAAGATGTTGGCCAAAACAATGGGATGTCTTATATTATAACAATTTATTATAGTAATGACACAAGTATGGAATACGTCCATTTTGGGAACGCGTTTTTTATAGAATCTGGAAATGACTGGTATGAGATGCCTTACAATCAAGCCGAAAAATTCGAAGCTATTTACAATGGGTTATCCGATAGTTTTAAGGAGTCTGAACAAAACAAGAATGTTAGCAATGATGATCAAATTACCAGTTTTGCACGGGAATTTATAAATAAAGATATTGTAAATTATGAATCAAACCCAAAAGTAAATATTATTGATAGTAAAATAACACGGCTGGAGTTAATAGAAACTTTTGATAATTTGGCAGATACCCCTATTGATGTTTATGCATTGGAATACCGATTACTTCCTGAAGATTTGAGCAAAGTGGTTATGGCTGGCGGCATGCAGATAGATGAAGATGGGTGGCTCAAGGAAACCTGTAGCGTGGGCAGACCGTTTTTGGTTGTATCCCAAAATAACGCTTCAGCACAGTTTATTGGAATACTCTGGACATTAGGAGTGAAAGAGAATGGAGGTTTGGAACCATCAATAAAAGAGTTGCTAAAAGTCGAGAATAAAAATGAGATTGCAAAATTCGTTGAAGAAAATCTTACAGCTATAATGTCTTCGCCAAAGGAAGCATCGAATCAGTATGACTACATCAGTCTGCACAAGGAAGAATATGAAAAAATCATAAATATAGGTGAAAAAGCGTTGCCATACCTTATTGAAATACTTGAAGGAGAGGATATGGGGCTGCGGGGCAATATTGCCATGCTCCTTTGTGAAGATATTATAAAGAGGTTATTGAATGAGGAACAAAATCTTGACCCTGAAACAAAAAAACTAATGAAAAAAGCCTTAATGGCTGTTGATAAATGGAATGCTTTGAGAGGGAATACATCGCAAGAAGTCATGCCAGAGTTTTCGGAAGAAGAAGTGACTGCAGCCCGTTCAGTTGTAGAGGAGTACTATAGAGCTGTTGCTGCAAAGGATTCTGAAGCTATTCTTGCTACAATGTATCCCCGGGAGCATCGGACTATGGAACGAGTAAAAAGTGGCAATGTCGCGCTCTTCGGTGTAGAAAAACGCACACTTTTAAGTATTGATTATGATTCTCAGGATAGCAAGCGAAAGAGCTACAAGCCCGGTGGGAAATATATTGAACTGGAAAACATTATAGTTTTCAAGGTGAGCTTCAATATAGATTATCCCAACGATATAGCGGGGCCTTGGAATGAGGATGTCTATGATGATTGGAGTATGATACTCATTCGTGACAGTAAGAACAGCCCATGGCTTATTTATGACCAAGGGTATTAATCGGGGCACGGATACCAATATGCTGTGCGACATTTGATGGTGAAAATTAAATGTTAAAAGCGGTTTGATTCTTAATTGCCTATTTCTCTAATCAATAATATAATAAAATTGGATTAATCCAATTGAGGAGATTTGATATGAAAATTATAATTGATAGAGAAAACAGTACTCCTGTATATATACAAATCTTTGAGCAAATACGGCGGCAAATACTGTCTGGTGAAATTTCATCGGGTTTTCGACTCCCCCCAGAAAGGAAATTGGCTGAAAGACTTGGTGTTAACAGAACTACAGTGTTAAATGCATATCGGGAGCTAAAGGCTGAAGGATTGGTGGGCTCTAAAGTTGGAAACGGAACAATTGTCCTTTCGAGTCCTCATGATGAAATGACTTCAGCTGGGGATAAGGGACATGAGCCTTTGTGGAATCATATTTTCAGCCAGTATTCCGGTAATTTTAATTCCTATCTGGTTAAAGATTTGTTGATGTTGGCAAGCAGGAAAGATTTAATTTCCTTTGCTACCGGAATTGCTTCACCGGAGTCTGGACCTATTGAAGTGTTAGAGGGAATTGAAAAGGAACTTGTAGCAAACAGGAATTTTAAAGCCCTATTGCACACTCCTACGGAAGGCTTTACTTCGCTTAGGGAAACCATATGTGGATTGATGCAAAACAGAGGTGTATACTGTAAACCGGAAGAGGTAATGCTTCTCTCGGGATCACAGCAGGGAATAGATATAGCGGCAAGGATATTGCTTGATCCCGGAGATGTGGTGGTGGTGGAAGAACCTTCGTTTTTTCAGGCTATTCAGGCATTTAAAACCGTTGGCGCAAGGGTTATGGGGGTTCCAATAGATGAAAAAGGTATGAGAATTGATGTCTTAGAGCAACTTTTGCAAAGGTATAGGCCAAAGCTTATTTATACAATACCTACATTCCAGAATCCTACGGGCGTTGAAATGGAACTGGAAAGAAGAAAAAAGCTAGTGGAACTTGCATATAATTATCGAGTTATGATTTTAGAGGATGATGCCTATGGAGATTTGTGTTATGATGGGCATTCACTGCCACTATTAAAATCCATGGATAATGAAGGGTATGTTATCTATTTGAGTACTTTTTCGAAGAGTGTATATTCAGGGTTACGATTAGGGTGGATTATAGCACATAAAAAAGTTGTGAATAAATATGCCGATGTTAAGCAGGTGATGGATTTACATCCGAACAGTCTATCCCAGTGGATTATTGAAAGATTTATAGCAAAGGGCTCTTTTGATGCTCATATGAGTAAAATTTGCAGGGAATACAGGATGAGAAGAGATGCTATGAATGAAGCCTTGACAAAGTATGCACCTTCAGATTTAATTTGGAATAAACCTAGAGGAGGATATTATATATGGTGCAAGCTTCCAGTTGGTGTATCTGCAGCAAAACTTGTAAAAAAAGCAGCAGAACATAAGGTGACTTTTGTGCCGGGAAGCCCTTTCTTTACCTCCGGTCAGGGAGATGATTATATAAGATTGAATTTTACCTTTGTACCTTTTGAGGATATAG
>JAEZUI010000112.1 GCA_023421115.1 Bacillota bacterium
TTGCCGGTAGAGAAAGTAATGAAGAAAAATTAGAAAAGTTAAAGTTGAGGAGTGATATTATGAAAACAGCCGTTGAATCATTAGAAACTGTAAGCGCCGATGAAAGAATGCGTGAAATACAAAGAGCCCGCGAAAAGAGCAGATTGGATATGCTCTCAAAACTTGATTATGCAAAAAAACAAGGTTTACAACAAGGTTTACAACAAGGTTTAGAACAAGGTTTAGAACAAGGTTTACAACAAGGTTTAGAACAAGGTTTAGAACAAGGCTTAGAACAAGGCTTAGAACAAGGTGTAATTAATACAGCTGAAGAAATGTTGAAACTTGGCGTAGATATTCAAATAATAATTAAAGCAACAAAACTTTCACCAGATAAGATTAAAGAGATAGAAGAAAAGCTTAAAGACAATCAAAATTGATGTAGCTAGGAACACTCAGATAAAAAAACCGCTTCGATTAAACTGAAGCGGTTTTTTTACTATATTATATAATTTTCATACCTAAATAAACGGAGAATACTTAAAGAACTTGAAAACAGCATATGATGAGCAAATTGCGACACAGATTAGGTGAGTATAAATACAATATTTCTTCTCCTATGTAAACATTCTATACCTATATATAATGATAGTCAATAATATACAATAATTGATTTACATACCATGCTTTTTCTTCAGTATGAATAACAAAAAATATCCTAAATAAAAGTCCACCTGTGAAAAATATTTCTCACAAATGGATATGTGTTATTTATACTTTGCATTTTATATGTACAGGCTGTATAATATGATTAATACTATATTTTGGTTAAACAGGAGAAGGTATTTTGATGATTGATATTCATTGTCATATATTATATGGAATAGATGATGGACCAAAGAGTCTCGAGCAATCGATGAAATTAGTAAGGGAGCTTTATAAGAAAGGTATAGAGAAAATTATAGCTACTCCTCATTTTATTAGCGGAGATGATTATGTTCCTACAGCTGAGGAAATAAGGGAAAAGGTAAGACTTCTGCAAGAAGAAATAGATAGAGAAGAAATAAAGCTTAAGATATATCCGGGTATGGAAGTTTACGCCTCTCATGATACCATTGAAAGACTAAAAAACAATGAGATACTCTCGTTGAATGATTCTAAATACATATTAATTGAATTTCCCTTTGAGACAATTCCAAAGTATATGTCAGACCTTTTATTTTCCATGCAATTAGAAGGTTTTACTCCTATTATAGCTCATCCTGAGCGATATTGCTTGGAGTATAGAAAAAGTAAGCTTTTAAAGGAGCTGGTAGACAAAGGAGTCCTTTTGCAGCTTAATTCAGAGAGTATCATTGGTACTCATGGCAAAAGGGCAAAAAAAGCAGCATATGAGCTATTGAAAGCTGGGATGGTACATATTGTTGGCACAGATTCCCACAGTTTAAACAGAATACTGTCAGATAAACAGGAAATTGAGAAAAAAATTTCTAGTCTGTGTGGTTTTGAAAATGCTGAAAGAATTTTGTATACCAACCCGCAAAGAGTGCTTGAAAATGAGGAAGTTCTAGGTATGTGTTCAGTAAAAAGGCGACTACTAATGACAGGGATTTTAAGAAAATTACGTCTAAAGTTGTAAGAAAGTGCATCATATGAATTGACAACAATTTGCAAATATATTAATATTGTTTTTGTATAAAAGAAGGAGTAGAAGTATGAAAAAAGGGATTGTTGTTATTTTGGCTATATTGCTGACTGTAGGGGCAGGGTTTTTAATACCCATTCTCACTCAAAAGGATAAAGATGGTTCCACAAAAGGCACAGCCGGCAATTCAACACCCATTAATACACCAGTTGCAGTGACCGACAGTATTGTGACTGATAATCCGGAAATTGTTACACCATTGGCTTCGCCAACCCCGACGTATAAATCCGATGTAACTCTCGGGAATCCAAGCCCTACTGTTAAGTCACAAAATACAGAAGTCACTCAAGATGGCAAAGCAACACCAAAACCGATGGTTTCTGATGGAAGTAAAATTGAACCTGAAGCAACAAAAAATAGTGAATCTGTGAGCTGGGTAGATAGGAAAATCCGGGAACATAGAGATGAGATTGATGATGGTGATCTCGCAGATTTTAAAAGAATATATTCGTCGGTTAATATAGGATACATACAAAGCCTTATGGATGCAGGTCTAGACGATGAAAGAATGACAGAGCTGAAATCATATTTGAGAAATACGCTTGGGGGAGACTACGAACGTGCAAAAGAGCTCTTCTACAGGTATTCATATTTATTATCAGAAGTCTAATTAATTTTGGAAAAGGGGATTTGGAAGAATGGGGAAAAGTGATTATATTGAGATTGATATAAGGGAAGTATTTATAACACTTCTAAAGAGATGGTATATTATAGCAATTTGTTTTATTTTAGCTGCAGGTTCAGCTTTTGCAGTAACTCAATTTTATATGAAGCCTATTTATAGGGCGGATACCACACTTTTCTTGGGTAAGGAATCAGATAAGGTGGCAAGCTTGAGTTTTGCTGATATACAGCTAAATAATCAACTTGTAACCGACTATAGAGAATTACTCAAATCAAATCTTGTTGCCGATAGCATAGAAAATAAATTAGGTGTAAATGCAGGTAAGTTCAAAAAGAATGTAAATGTTCAGACAGTAAAGGATTCAAGAATATTCAGTATAAGCTATGAAGACACAGACCCCAAACTTGCAGCAAATGTTGTAAATGAACTTGCACTTGTAATAAAGCAAATGGCGTCCGAAATAATTCAGGTAAAAAACGTAAAAGTAATAGATACAGCAAAGACACCTGAGTTTCCCGTAGGTCCAAGCAAAAAGAAGAATGTAGGACTTGCAGGTATTGTGGGCTTGGCGCTAGGTGCCGGTCTGATATATTTGTTGGAAATGCTGGATTACACCTTTAAAAAGCCGGAAGATGTAGAAAGACAGTTGGAATTAAATGTAATCGGTGCTGTACCGAGATTTGAAGGCGGCAAAAGGGGTAAAAGAAAGGCTAAAGACCTTTTACAGCTTGAAGAGGATTATCTCAAAAACCTTATTACCAAAAATGATCCGAAAGCACCTGCTTCGGAGGCTTTCAGAGAAATTCGTACGAATTTACACTATATGAGCGTAGATAAGGAATTGAAGACTATAGTAGTAACCAGCCCTACATTAGGAGACGGTAAAACAGTAACAGCTGTTAATATGGCGGTGGCTTTTGCCAAATCAGGCAAGAAAGTTCTGGTTATTGACGCAGACTTAAGGAAGCCGAAGGTTCATCACTATTTTGGAATACCAAATGAAAAGGGCTTAACCAATATCATTAAAGGTGATATAGACGATAAAGAAGTAAATTCAATGACACTTAGGGGAATACCAAATCTATATGTTATACCTAGTGGCCCGATTCCTCCTAATCCAGCTGAAATTCTCAGTTCAAATAGATTGCACCAGTTGTTGGATAAGTTGAAAGGTGATTACGACACTATAATAATAGATACTCCACCGGTGGGACAAGTAACAGATGCAGCAATCCTTGCAGGTGCAACAGATGGAGTTGTATTGGTATTTGCTTGCAGCCAAACCAGAATAGATATGGCAAAGAGAGCAAAGAAAGCTCTTGCAAGTGTTAATTCCAACATTATAGGTACTGTTTTGACAAAAATGGATACAGGAAGAGGCAATTACTATAATTACGAATATAAGTAGATAAGAACTATGATTTTTTCTAATAAAATAAGAAATTTGAAGAAATACAATATGAAAAATGGAATCGTATTCGAAATTAAAGATAAGGGCAGAAATAAAAAATGCATAGGATAGAACAGGATTTTCTTTATAAAAGAAAGGCACTTTTTGATTGTTAATCCTTGGGGGACACGTTATTTGTTAATAGGGAATATGTACAGTAGAATTATTGTAACTTATCTTAAGTGCTAAGTGAATGGGCGTAGCTATGCTAATTGTTATACTGTACCGAAAGTCTAAAATTATATGCTGGTGTGTACTTTTTTTAGAACAGGTAAAGAAAGATAAAGCAAAATTTAAAGGTTCAATTAAATAAAGATTCTTAAAAAATTAAGGATATGTTGTGGTAATACGAAGCAGATTATTTGGCATATTAATGAGGAAGGAAATAAGATGAATATTATTTTGCTTAGTGCTGCAGGTTTTATCGGTACAAATTTAACTATTCAGTTAGCCAAGAATAAAGAAAATAACATAACTCTTGTAGATAGAAGTTGTTCATATTTTAAGAGTATTGAAGATAAGAAGTTGCCTAATGTATGTTTTAAAGAGTCTGACTTTACATTGGACACAGATTTTGATTTATTAGTAGAGGGGCAAAATGTTGTTTATCATTTGATTAGTACAACTGTACCAACTACATCCAATCAGCATGTACCTGATGAACTTATGGCAAATGTCGTAATGTCGTCAAAATTGCTTGAGTCCTGTGTTAAGAATAAAGTGTCAAAGGTAGTGTTTATATCATCGGGTGGAACTGTTTATGGAAATGAAAGCACATGTCCACTGAAAGAAAATGCATCAACATATCCAATAAGCTCGTATGGTATTCAAAAGATAACCATAGAAAAATTATTGTATCTATATTATTACATGTATGGATTGGATTACCGAGTAGTCCGGTTGGCTAATCCATATGGACCATATCAGCGTCCTAACGGTGTTCTCGGTGCGGTGACTACATTTACATATAAAGCACTTATGGATGAAGCAATTTCAGTTTATGGAGACGGATCGGTAGTTAGAGATTTTATTTACATAGATGATGCTGTTCGTGCAATTATTAACATTACAAAAGGTGAGAATACGCATAGGACATTTAACTTAGGCTGTGGCTACGGAACAAGCATAAAAAGTGTCATCGATACGATACAGGAAACGCTAAAAATAAATCTAAAAACTCAGTATCTACCAGGTAGAACGGTGGATGTACCTGTAAACTATCTTGATATCAGTCGCTATGAAGATGCGTACGGAAAATTGAATCCAATTAGTCTTTCTGATGGCATTAATAAAACAGCGGAGTTTATTAGGCAGACGTACAAGACAAAATATTAATTCTTAGATTATACAGGGGATAAATTTATGAAAATAGCAATGTTGAATAAAAGAAAAGAACGACCGATAAGGATTGCTAAGATCATGGGCAAACATGTAACCGGAGGCATAAAATCGGTAATAATGAATTACTATGAACATATTGACAGAGAGAGCATTCAATTTGACTTTATTGTAGATTCGGATTCTCCTTTGAAAGATTATTCTGATATAGAGCGCCTAGGGGGAAGGGTATTTGAGATACCACCTGTAAAGAATTTGCTTGGTCATATATATGAGTGCTATAAAATATTTAAAAGAGAAAACTATCTTATAGCTCATGGGTACGTGAATACATTAAATGTGTTCCCTATGTTTTCAGCTATGATGGCTGGTGTACCAGTTAGGATTGCAGAGAATCTAAGTACTGCACATCCTGGTGAAAAAAAAACTGCCCTAAAAAAATTACTGAGACCATTTGCAAAAGTGTTCCCAACCCATTTGTCTGCAAATTCAAAATTTTCCGGTGAGTGGATATATGGTTCTAAAAGTATGGACAAATGCAAAGTATTTTATAATGCTATAGATCTTGATAAATTCAAATATGAGGTTCCTCTTAGAGAAAAGACTAGAGCGGAATACGGCTGGAATGATAAGTTTGTTATCGGGCATATAGGTCGTTACGAGTACCAGAAGAACCATAATTTACTAATTGATATTTTTGCTGAGTTGCGTAATAAGGATTCTTCTGCTATATTAGCACTTATTGGCTATGGAAATCTGAAAGAAGAAATCTTTAGGAAAATTGAACGTTTGGGATTGAAAGATTATGTTGTTGATTTAGGGGGAAGAGAAGATATTGCCCAATTCTATAATGCAATGGATTGTTTTATACTTCCTTCATTCTATGAAGGGCTTCCAGTTGTAGGGATAGAAGCACAAGCAACTGGATTACCATGTGTAATATCTTCTGAAGTTACAAAGGAAACGCAGATTACTGATATTGTAGATTTTGTTGACTTACTAGCGCCACCTGGAAAATGGGCTGATACAATCCTTAAATGGAAGAGTTATAAAAGAAAAGATGTTGGTGAGCAGATAACAGCTAGTGGATACAATATTGTTTGTGAAGCAAATATGTTGAAAGAATACTATATAGAGTCTCTTGAAGCGAGTTGGAGAAAATGAAATACAGTATTTTGATCTTTATTATTGGAATAAACATTTTTTCTGCTAACTATCATAGGGGGAGTATGGAATATGAATAATTTTTCACTAAAGCAAACAGGTATTGAGGGTTTGGTTGTTATTGAATCAAAGGTGTTTGGTGACAACAGGGGTTTTTTTATGGAAACCTATAACAAAGCTTCTTTTGAGGAATTAGGATTAAATATTGAATTTGTTCAGGATAATCACTCTAAATCTAGAAAAGGAGTTTTAAGAGGGATTCATTTTCAGACAAAATATCCTCAAGGTAAATTAGTAAGGGTCATTAAGGGCAGGGTATTTGATGTTGCTGTAGACCTAAGAAAAGATAGTGAAACGTATGGAAAATGGTATGGAGTGGAATTGTCGGAAGAGAATAAAAAAATGTTTTACATGCCGGAAGGCTTTGGACATGCTTTTTTGACCTTAGAAGACGAGACAGAATTTTTATATAAGACTACAAACTTGTACCATCCTGAGTATGATGCAGGAATAATATATAACGACGAGGATATTGCAATAACTTGGCCTAATATAGGTTGTGACTATATTCTTTCAGAAAAGGATAAGAAACTGCCTAGTTTAAGAGAAGGGGGTGTATTATGAAGGTTTTAGTAACAGGTTCGGAAGGACAGTTAGGTAAAGAAATTCTTCGTCAATTTGATAATAATTGCTATGACATTTCGGCAGTTGATTTAAAAGATTTAAATATTACAAATTTAGATGAAGTTGTTTCTATGGTCAGGAGAGTTAGACCAGATATTATAATAAATTGCGCTGCCTATACAAATGTAGACTCTTGTGAGACGGATTTTGACAATGCCTTTGCTGTCAATGCTATTGGGCCGAAGAATCTTTCAATAGCATCGAAGGAGGTAAATTCGAAAATTATTCACATTTCAACAGATTATGTTTTTGATGGTACCGGTGTTTTAAAAGACAATGATTTGCGACCTTATATGGAGTTTGATGATACTTTACCTAAAACTGCCTATGGAAGAACAAAGCTTGAAGGTGAAAGGTTTGTACAGCTTTTTAACGACAAGCATTTTATAATAAGAACTGCTTGGCTTTATGGTGAAGGAAAAAACTTTGTAAGAACAATGTTGGATATTTCTAATACAAATAGTGAGATTAAAGTTGTAGATGATCAAAGAGGAACTCCTACAAGCACTGAAGAACTTACAGCAATGATAAGGCATTTGATGGATACTGAGAATTATGGCCTCTTTCATGGTACCTGTGAAGGACAA
Source organism: Bacillota bacterium (assembly GCA_023421115.1). Taxonomy (GTDB): domain Bacteria; phylum Bacillota; class Clostridia; order Acetivibrionales; family Acetivibrionaceae; genus Acetivibrio. The sequence goes on from JAEZUI010000112.1 coordinate 7,533, forward strand.
TGCACATGGTTTGAGTTTACAAAGGAAATATTTAGACTAAGTGGAACAAAGACAATAGTAATTCCTTGTTCATCTGAAGAATATAAAAGACCAGCTCCAAGACCGAAATATTCTGTTTTGGAAAACTATATGTTAAAGATGACATCAAAATTTATGCTTAAAGAGTGGCAAGAGGCGTTAGAAATATATTTGAAAAGGTAGGGATAATATGAAAACATACTTAGTGACAGGTGGAGCAGGATTTATAGGATCAAATTTTATACACTGCATGTTAAACAAGTACGGTAACAGTATTAGAATAATTAATGTGGACTTACTTACATATGCAGGAAATCTTGAAAATTTAAAAGGTCTTGAGAATAGGGACAATTATACCTTTATAAAGGTCGATATATGTGATAAAGAGAAAATTGAAGAAATATTTAAGAACAATGATATAGACTATGTAGTAAATTTTGCAGCTGAGAGCCATGTGGACAGGAGTATAAAAGATCCAGAAGTGTTTGTAAGGACAAATGTATTAGGAACTCAGTGTTTGTTAAATATCGCCAAGAATTATTGGGAAAAGGATGATGATACTTTTTTGCCTGGAAAGAAATTTTTGCAAGTGTCTACTGATGAGGTATATGGATCTCTAGAAAGCGAAGGATACTTCACAGAAGATACTCCACTTGATCCTCATAGCCCTTATTCTGCAAGTAAGGCTGCTGCAGATATGATTGTAAAGGCTTATTTTGATACATATAAAATGCCTGTAAATATTACACGATGCAGCAATAATTATGGAAAGTATCAATTTCCTGAAAAGTTAATTCCTTTGGTAATAAATAACGTATTAGGTGGCAAAGAGCTTCCTGTTTATGGCGATGGAAAGAATATTAGGGACTGGCTCTATGTAGAAGATCATTGTACTGCTATTGATAGGGTTATTAATAATGGAAAACTTGGTGAAGTTTACAACATAGGCGGTCATAATGAAAGGGAAAACATACAAATTATTAAAACTATAATAAAAACGGTCTTGGGTTCTTTAGAGGAAAATGATAGAAGAAGAATGCATATATCAGAAGATCTTATTAAATTTGTTAAAGACAGAAAGGGACATGACAGAAGATATGCAATCGATCCTGCAAAGATTTCGTCTGAGATAGGATGGTTACCGGAGACGGCATTTGAACAGGGAATTGTCGAGACAATAAATTGGTATATAAGTAATACAGATTGGATTGAGAGAGTTACATCAGGGCAATATCAGGAGTACTACAAACAAATGTACGAAAAAAGAGATGAAGTATCATAAAAAAATGTGAGGAGACTTAATTATGAAAGGTATAGTACTTGCTGGGGGAGCAGGAACAAGATTACACCCTATAACTAAAGGGATTTCAAAGCAACTCCTTCCGGTATATGATAAACCAATGATTTATTATCCATTGTCGGTGCTTATGCTGGCAGGAATACGTGAAATACTTATAATTTCAACACCAAGAGATTTACCTCTGTTTGAAGGGTTGCTTGGAGACGGAAGTAAATTGGGTGTTCGGTTTTCCTATGCTGTACAACCTGAGCCAAAGGGTTTGGCTCAAGCCTTTATAATTGGTGAAGAGTTTATTGGAGATGACAATGTAGCACTTATTCTTGGAGATAACATATTCTATGGTCAATCTTTTGACAAGATGCTAAAAAAAGCGGTTGAAAGAAAAAATGGTGCTACTATTTTTGGATATTATGTTAAAAATCCTTCAGCTTATGGAGTTGTTGAATTTGACAAGGATAATAATGTAATATCCATAGAAGAAAAACCAAAAAGTCCAAAATCTAATTATGCAGTACCCGGCTTATATTTTTATGACAATAATGTAGTTGATATTGCGAAAAACTTAAAGCCATCTCAAAGAGGAGAATTGGAAATAACCGATTTAAACATGGAGTATCTGAAGAAGGAAAACCTAAAAGTTGAGTTGTTTGGAAGAGGTATGGCATGGCTTGATACAGGAAATCATTCAGACTTACTTAAGGCTTCTAACTTTGTACAAACCATTCAAGAGAGACAAGGATTATATATTGCATGTTTAGAGGAAATTGCATTAAAGAATAATTTTATTATAAAGGAAGATTTGAAAAAGTATATTTTGGAGAATAAATTGAATAATTCCTATGGGAACTATTTAGCTGATTTAGTTAATGTTTAGAAGATGAATTCTATCTTTTTCTTGTAGTATGATACGTGTTATGTATATGGTTTTAATAGGATATTGGGTAGTCTATAGTGGCTACCCCTATCTAAGATTTTTTGTGATATAGCATCTGTAAAACTAGTAAATATAAGCTGTTAGAAAATTATTAAAGAAGTAATTTAAGTCGTTTTATTAGTATATTAGTATCAATTCATTATTTAAACTATTTGGGATATATACTAATTAAAAGTTACTAAGAGATGGATAATATGGTATTTAGAGTTGTGAGATTATTCATTTTGATTGGAGATAAATTATATGTGGCCATATATACTGTGTTTCTCAATTTCATGTTTATGCTTTTATGTAGCAGAAATTAAAAGAAATAATAATTACAAACAATTTGTCTTTTTTTCAATTATAGGCATTATACTTCCTTGTTTATTGGCAGGGGCTCGTGATAAAACAATAGGAACTGACGTGCTTGTATATGGTGATAGATTATATAATTTAGCAAAAAATTTAGATTTTTTTTCTTTTATAGCAGCTAGTCCTTGCGAATTTCTATATAGTGTATTGGTTTATGGTTTAGCAAGAATTACAATTACTACTTTTTGGCAATATTTTATTTTTCAGTTGATTGTTGTAGTATGTATCTACATTGCACTAATAAAGCAAGATACTAGAAAGGTTTGGATTGGGATGGCAGGTTATTATCTGATGTTTTACGGATATTCCCTCAATTGGATGAGGCAGATGATAGCTATGTCTATTATATTTTTCGCATATTTATTTATAAAAGAAGAGAAGTTGATAAAATATATAATCATGGTGATAATTGCTACTTTATTTCATTCATCAGCAATAATTGCAATATTGTTTTATCCAATGTATTATTTATTGACTGATGAAAAGATAAGCAAATATAAAAATATAAGGGTTAGATACGGAGATAAGGAAATCGATAGTGAAGTTATAAAGAATAGCATTGAAATATCAATAATTGGATTGTTTATTGTTGCACTATTTAGTTTTTATAAGATATTACTGATACTAAGTCGCTATAGTTATTTTGCATTATTGTATGGCAACTATTTTGAAAAGACTAAGTCAGGAGGTTCATTGGATATAACATATATTATATTGATAATGCCAGTTGTTATTACTGGGGTATTATACCATAAAAAGCTTTCAAGGCTAAAAACAGACTTCCGTTATATATTTAGTGTATTTGCAATCGGATACATCTTATATCAGACCAAGATGTATGGTTACTATTCTTATAGAATTAGCTTTTATTTTTTACTATTTATTGTGATATTAATACCCAAAGTATTAACTTACACTGTTAATAGGAAAAATGCAATTTTCCTTGAGTGGAGTTATGTTGTCATATTTAGTTTGTATTTTTATTTGGATTTTGTTAAGAGATTAAGTAATGAAATAATCCCTTATACTTCAAAAATGCTTGGAATAGGTTAATATAAAATTGATAAGGAATGTTTTTATATACAGTTATTGAGATAGCAAATTTTCTATGAGGAGATAATAATGATGAGTGAGAAAATACTAGTTACGCGTTCTTCTATGCCAACTTTTGAGGAGTATATAGATGAAATTAGACCCCTTTGGGATACTCACTGGCTTACAAATATGGGAGTTAAACATAAAGAATTGGAAATGCAATTGAAGGAATATTTATCTGTTCCTAACATATCTCTATTTTCAAATGGACATATGGCACTTGAACTTGCCATACAAGCAATGGGGCTTAGTGGTGAGGTTATTACCACACCATTTACATTTGCGTCAACAACTCATGCAATAGTAAGAAACGGGCTTGAACCTGTTTTTTGTGATATTAATAGAGAGGATTATACAATAGATGTTACGAAAATTGAAGCATTGATAAATGACAGAACTACTGCCATCATACCTGTTCATGTCTATGGTAATATATGCAATGTGGAAGCAATTGAAGAAATTGCAAAAAAGTATGATTTGAAAGTTATTTATGATGCTGCACATGCTTTTGGGATAAGCTACAAAAATAAAGGTATAGGTTGCTATGGTGACGCATCCATATTTAGTTTTCATGCTACAAAGGTCTTTAATACGATAGAGGGAGGAGCTGTTAGTTTTGATGATGAAGAATTTGGATTAAGACTTTATCGTTTGAAAAACTTTGGAATTAGAGGACCTGAAATAGTTGATGGAGTTGGTGCTAACGCAAAAATGAACGAGTTTCAGGCAGCAATGGGAATTTGTAATTTAAGACATATAAATGAAGAAATTGAAAAAAGAAAAAAAGTGTATGATAGATATGTTGAAAACCTAGGTGGTGTTGATGGAATCAAATTATCTTTTGTACAAAAGGATGTTATACCTAATTATTCTTATTTTCCAGTAATAATTGATAATGAAGGTTTTAGTGCAACGAGAAATGAAATATATAATAATTTATTGGCAAATAATATCGTTTCAAGAAAATATTTTTATCCATTGACTAATACTTTTGAATGTTTTCACGGTAAATTTGATGTTGGACTTACACCTGTTGCATTAAATATATCAAAGAGGGTGTTAACATTACCATTATTTGCAGATTTGAAATTAGAGCACGTAGATAATATTTGTAGAATTTTAGAGAATACGAAAAAAAATATTAAATAACTATATAAAAAAGAAAATTGGTTAGAAAGTGTATTAGCATTTAATAAATATAGAGAATGTAATTGTATACCAAGGTAGAAGAAGGAGTTTTTCATGAGTCCAAAAGTTAGTATATGTTGTGCAACATATGGTCATGAGCCTTATATTAGAAAAGCTCTTGATTCGGTTTTGATGCAAAAAGTTGATTTTGAATATGAGGTATTGATTGGAGAGGATTCTTCTCCTGATAATTCACGTAGTATTCTAAAAGAATATGAGGATAAATTTCCTGAAATAATCAAAGTGATATATAGAGATGAAAATGTCGGAGCCACTGCAAATGTGAGAGAACTTTATTCGATGGCTAGAGGAGAATACATCTGTACATTAGAATTGGATGATTTTTGGATTAGCGAAATAAAGCTACAGACTCAGGCAGATTTTTTAGATACACAACCGGAAGCGATTGCAGTATCAATGAGATGCATAATGGTTGACCATGAAGGAAAAATACTAAAAATTGAGTACCCTCAGTGCAAGGATTATAAATATACTTTTGAGCATTTCAAAAGAGAAATATTACCTTCACAAACAGCAGGTATAATGTACAGAAATATTTATGATGGGCGACTAAAAATTAAAATGCTTAGGTCTAGAACAAGAGGACCTGGAGATAGAAGGAAGATATTTTCATTATTATCCAATGGAGAAATTTATTGTATGACGCAAATTGGAAGTGCTTATAGATATGTTACTAGTTTTGGTAACAGTTATTCTGCACAACACTCAGATATAGATTGGGCAGATTATTACAAAGAACTAATAGACTATGCAAGAAAAGTTGTTAAAAGAAAAGATGCAGTATCTGCGGCAGAAGGACTTTATATTAAATATCTTATGGGATATATGCTTAAGAAGAGCCATGGTGTTACATATAAGAAGTTTATAAAGGAGTTATCTGGAATTCAGAATAGATGGAAAAGCATTTGGTATGCGATAAATTTCTTTCTAAATATTTCAGTTAGAAAGAAGCTAGGTGGTAGCTACTCTTGTTATAAGGAGATTGAAGACAATGCATATAAAAATTTAGTGGAAAAATATGAAAAACTTACTTCTGATTAAGAGTTAGATATATTTCTAAATAACTAAACAAAATATTGAATAAAAAAGTATCGCAGAAGATTTTAAAGTAAGTATGAAAGACATTTAGTCTATAAGTTAAAAAAGGGGGATAGTTTAGCTAAGTCAAACTTTAACGGTACAAAAGTTTGATATACAGATTTGTTGAACGGATGACCAAGTTGAATAAAGAAGTAGAAGAATGATTTTGTTATAGTTTTACAGTTTGTATTGCTGCAAAATAGAATTGTTATGCTTTACAATATAGGTATTATACTTTTCATGAATGAAACCTAGGTCAGTTAATATGTATAATAAACATGTAAAGAATCTATTTATTAAGGAAATGTACTCTTGTATCAAAGTGTAAAAAAATAATTATTTTTATTAGTTAAGTATTATTTCATGTAAATATCATTTTAGAATTTGAATTATAGTCAAATTGAGGTGTTATAAATGGCTAAAGTCTCTATTATAATGGGAGTATATAATTGTGAGAATAGGGAGGAACTAGAGCAAAGTGTATATAGTATAATTAATCAAACTTTTAAGGACTGGGAGTTTATAATTTGTAACGATGGATCTACAAATTCTACGCTAAATATACTAAAAAGATTTGAATCAATCGATAGAAGAATAAAAGTTGTTTCTTACGAGAAAAACAAAGGCTTAGCATATGCCTTAAATTATGCTTATAAAAATTCTTCTGGTAAATATATAGCAAGACAAGATGCTGACGACATATCTTATCCTGATAGATTAATGAAAGAAGTAAAATTTCTTGATGATAATTTAGAGTATGATTTAGTTGGAACTTTTGCAGATGTTTATGATGATAATGGGATATGGGGAACTTTTTCAGTTCCAGAAAAACCATCAAAAAGGGATTTTTTGTGGAGCAGTCCTTTTTTACATCCGTCTATAATGATCAGAGGAAATAGTTTTGAGAAAGCAGGATGTTATAGAATTGCCTGGGAAACAAGACGTGCTGAAGATTACGATTTGTTTATGAGCATGTATGCTAATGGATGTTTGGGATATAACATACAAGAAAAATTATATAAATATAAGATAGTTAATAAATATACAAAACATAGAGCTATGAAAGACAGATTAGAAGAGGCGGTTGTTCGAATAAAGGGATTCAGAAAGCTAAATATTTTATTAAGAGGCATACCTTTTATTTGTAAACCAATAATTATTGGCATTTTGCCACAATGCATATTTAGGAAAATAAGGCAAAAACAATATTGATACATTTATTATTAAAGATATAATTAATTATTTCTTTAGTAATTGAATTTTGAAACTGATTCTAGAATGAAAGGAAAATATGATTATTGGTAGTAATATCATATAAAAATTATCATGAAAATATCAATAGTATTAACAACATATAATGGTAGTAAGTATATTGAAGA
>JAEZUI010000152.1 GCA_023421115.1 Bacillota bacterium
TACGGGTCGAATCAAACTCGCTTCGCTCAGACAGTGATTCGACTTATCTTGCTTCGCAAGAGACAGAGGAACGATATTTTGCTTTGCAAAAATCGGACTCCGCTTCGTCTACATTCTCTAAGGCTCTTCGCAATGTTCTTTCCATAATATGCATTTGCACTATTGTAAGTAATGCTTTTATTTGAAGGTTTTTTAGAAATGTTTTGTGGTTTTTGGTAACTCGTTATCTTATTCCTTTATTTACAGGATACCCATAATAAAAAAGCCATAACAATAAATCAGGCCCAAAACAACCTAATTAAAGTAGAAGCCTGTTTTAGTGTCAAATGACGCAATTACTTGACCTAAGCATTAGAAGCTGTTGCCGAAAGCTTGATAATTTGAAGCAAAAATGCCACGGATGGCATTTTTAGCGTCTCGCGACACGATGTCGCATAGACGCGTGCGAGAATTATCAAGCTGAGGTACGATTTTTGCGTAGCAAAATATCGTTCATCTGTCTGCCGAATGGCATCCTACAGCTTCTATGCGAAGGTCACGTAATGGAGTCGTTTGACACTAAAACAATAGGCACACCCCTTCAAACAGGCACTAAAATAAACCCCACCATTAGGATACCCTTACAATTTATCAACGGCAGCCGAAATAACAGGTATAACTTGCTTCTTCCGAGAGACAACCCCCGGTAAATAAACACTATTTTCCCCAATATTCACACTAAAAGCCTTTGCAATAAGCTCCTTTTCCTCCCCCACAAATAAAACTTCCGAGGCCTGATTCAGAATATCGGTTACCAAAAGCATCAACAGATTATACCCGCTGTCTTTACACACCTGTTTCATTAATTCAATCAAATTTTCCTTCATTTCAGATAGCTTTTCCCTATCCATTGTACTTACCTGTCCTATACCTATTTTATGCTTACCAAAAGTATAGTCCTTAAAGTCCTGATAAAATATATCCTTAGGAGTCTTTCCTTGAAGTGAGGAACCTTCCTTGAACATAAGATTTGCATACTCATCAATGTTGTTAATTCCTGCGATTTCAGCCAATTTCTCTACGGTAATCCTGTCCGTATATGTACTTGTTGGAGATTGAAACTTAATTGTATCCGAAAGTATAGCAGAACACAAAATCCCTGCAATACTTTTTGACGGCCGAATACCCATTTCAAAGTACATGTTCGCAACAATAGTAGAAGTACTACCCACCGGCTCGTTCTTGATGTAAATAGGATTTGCGGTTTGAATATCTCCAAGTCTATGATGGTCAATGATCTCTAAAATTTCCGCTTCTTCTAAGCCATTTACCGTCTGAGATTTTTCGTTGTGGTCCATCAATATAACCTTTTTCCTTCTTTGAGAAATAAGATGGTATCTTGATATAAACCCCTTTATCCTGTTACTGTCATCTACAACTGGGTAACTGCGGTATCTGGTTTGAAGCATTGTATCCTTTATGTCATCAATAAAATCATCAATGTTGAATTTTATAAGGTTTTCATTGGACATTATTGCACCAACAGGAATACTTTGATTTATTAAACGCGCAGTAGTAAAAGTATCAATTGGAGTAGTCATCAAAACCATATTTTTATTGCAAGCCTCTTCAATAACCTCTTGAGACGGGGTGCCACCGCAAGTAATTATAAGGCAGTTTGCGCCGCATTCAATTGATTTTAGTTGTATATCTATTCGGTTTGCTGTTATTACGATATCTCCTAGTTCAATAAATCCTGATAAGTCCTCCGGATTTGTAGCGGCAACAACAACTTTGCCGGAAGTGTTAAAGGCTTCCTGACAGCCGCAAATCAGCTTTGCATTAAGTGTTTCAACAATATTTCTTAGGGATGTCTTTGTAGATGCAATGGTATTGTTATCGAGAGCATCCATATATTTATTAGTAATGTCCGATAAGGTCACAACACCTAGAAGTCTTTCATAATCATCCACAACGGGAATGGTCTTAATATTGTTTTTCTTCATAAGATTCCAGGCAGTTTTAATGGATATATCAGCTGATACGGGTATTATCATATCCATACTTAAATCTGAAACCTGCGACTTTACAGTATATAAGGGTTCTGGAACTTCTACTTCAAAGTGTTTTAAAACAAATTCCGTTTCACGGTTAATCTCCCCTAGTCTTCTAGGACTAGCATTAACACCAAGCTTTTTTTTGAGTTCCGAATATGCAATAACCGAGCAAATTGAATCGGTATCGGGATTTTTATGCCCTGTGACTAAAACTAACTTATCCATCTTTTCGCCTCTTATCTATATAAATAAAGATTCATATCATTAACAAGCTAAAAGTATAGCATAAGATAGAAAAAGTTACAACGCCTATGGAAAATTATTGATGTTCTGCTCGTTGCTAATAAAACTCTACCTTTATATAATGTATAAATAGTTTTATGTTTATAATAATCTAAGATTGACCCCTTAAAAAAATCATACCCTTTCACAAATCCATAAAAAATGTTATAATTGTATCAAAGTAATAGAGTAGTATAGGAGAAAAATTAGTAATGCAAAAGAGAAAGAATATTGAAAAAATTAAACTTGACCAAATGACA
>JAEZUI010000153.1 GCA_023421115.1 Bacillota bacterium
ATAATTTGATATTGTATCAAATTTAAAAAGGGCGTTGGTGGTTCTTCGCCCTTTTCTTCCACACACTGAAATTTTTCTTGTCCAATTTTCGTTAGTTTACTGAAAAACAGGTTGTCCTATAACATTAATACATATATAAGAATAAGCTTTGGAGGTATTATTGATGAAAATATTTCAATTACATGCAAATGCAGATGATTACAATTTCTTTGAATTAGTAAATAAAAGTGATTGGGATTTTAAAAGGTTTAATGGCACAAGATTATTAGAATCATGGAAATCTTTTAGAGTTAAATGTGCAAGAAGTAAAAAATATCCAGTGGGAGATTTATCTTCAATTTCATCATTACACTTTACATTAAATTATAAGACTATAGGTATATTTGAAAATATATTTATAAACAATGTTGAACTATTACCTATAGAATATATTGAAGAATGTTATTTAATGAATGTAATTAATATAATAGATGCTTTAGATGTTGATAAATCAGAATTTAAAAGATATGATGATGGAAGAATTATGTTTTGCACAAAGTATGTTTTTAAGGAAAATGTTATAGGCAATAACAGTATTTTTAAAATACCTCAATTTCCAACCGTAGATGTACTCGTAACTGAGGAATTTGTAAGACTAGTAGAAGAAAACGAGTTAAAGGGTTTTGTGTTTGAAGAATTATGGGATTCTGAAAAATAAAATTATTTAATATGTTTTGGAATTAATGTTTCGCACACTCACCTAATAAGTGAGTGTGTTTTTATAAAATAACAATGTAGATCTATCAATATTCAACCGATTCTATTATCCTAAAACCAAATAATGTAAGCAAATTATCAATAGGTGAGTTTATTTGAAAATTTATAATGTAGGTGCCGACGCAGATGAATATAATTTTTTTGAATTAGTAAATGAAGAAGATTGGGATCTTAAAAGTTTTGACGGAACAAAATTAGCAGAATTATGGAAAGCTTTTAATATAAAATGTGCTAGAAGTAAAAAATATCCATTGGGGGATATTGCATATATCACTCCTGTACATCCGCTTATAAATAGTGGGGTTGTCGAAATATTTAAAGATATCTTTAACAACAAAGTTGAGTCGCTTCCTGTATTATATTCTGAGCCTTATTATTTTATAAATGTAATAAACATAATAGATGCTTTGGATATGGAAAAATCAGAATTTAAAAGATACTCTTCTGGCAAAATAATGTATTGCACAAAGTATGTTTTTAAAGAAAATATTATAGGAAATAAGCATATTTTTAAAACACCTCAATTTCCAACAGCAGAAATACTTGTAACCGAAGAATTTGTAAAGCGAGTAGAGGAAAATGATTTAAAGGGATTTGTCTTTGAAGAATTATGGGATTCTGAAAAATAAAAATTAAATAAGTTTTGGAATTGATGTTTTACACAATCACCTAATAAGTGAGTGTGTATGACATTTATGCACCCTTATGTATGTAATTAAAATGCCACTGGATTAATGTTCATTGTGTAAAGTACTTTTCATGATTGAGTTAAAGCATAGCGGCAAATAACTATTTTAGTACATTGATGTTATATAATACAACATTTAGCATAGCATGTTTTTGACAATAGTGTTATCGGACAGACTATGATACTCTATGATACTGATAAAGATAGAATATCAGATGCTAATGAAGATTCTGATAATGATGGACTTATCAATAAGAAAGAAGCTGAACTTGGTACTGATATTACTAACGAAGATTCTGATGGTGATGGTCTTAATGATGGTTTAGAAGTCAATGTCTTAAAGACTGATCCATTAAAATATGATACGGACGAAGATGGCCTTTCAGATGGAGATGAATATAAATTAGGAACAAATCCGCTTGTTCCCGATTCTGATAACAATGGAATTCCTGATGGTCAAGAGAAATTTAAACAAAATAAAATAGAAAACTTTAATATAAACATATCCAATGAAAAGAATATTGTTAAAAATGTTACTGTTAATTTTAAGGCCACAGGAAATGCAGAAACATCGACGGTAGTTGAAAATGTTTACAATAAAAGTATTTCTACTAACGTAGTCGGTCGAGTTAGTTATCCTTTTGATATTAGAACTACATCAATTTTTGATGAAGCTATTGTTTCTTTTAACTATGATGAGAATGCGCTTGGAGATATTGACACTGAAGATTTGGGAGTACTTTGGTTTGACGAAGCTAATAGAAATTATGTGTTAATGGATTCCACTGTAGATGCCAATAATCAGACAATTAGTTTTACAACAACTCATTTTAGCGAATATTTACTTATCAACAAAAGCATATGGTTTGATTCTTGGAGAAAAGAATTAAATTATGGGAGACAAACTGATGACACTGGCGAAACTCAATATTATGATATCGTTTTGGCAATAGATTCTTCGGGCAGCATGGATTGGAATGACCCTGATGACTTAAGAAAAGTTGCTGCGAAACAATTTATTGATGCTTTCTTGCCTGAAGATCAAGGAGCAGTTGTTGATTTTGATGGCTCGGCAGATATTTTAATACACTTAACTAAAAGCAAGGATAGTATTAAAACTGCTATAGACACCATTGATTCATCTGGTATCACTAATATAGATGCAGCAATAAATACTGGAATTGATGAACTTATTTCATCTTATGCAAAAGAAGAAAATCAAAAAATCATAATACTTCTTACAGACGGTGAAGGTGATTATTATTCATCAACTACACAAAGAGCAATAAATAATAAAATAAAAATATATACTGTTGGATTGGGTTCCGATGTAGATGAAGTACTTCTTGAAACAATAGCAGCTGCTACAGACGGTATATATTATCAAATTGCTTCAAGCGATGATTTGTTAGATGCATTCAAGCGTGTCCAAGATGATACAATAGGTGAAGGAGATACAACTGATACTGACGGAGATGGATTGCCAGACATTGTAGAAATCACTGGTTTTAGAGTTATTACAGGAGAAATTATTAAAACAGATCCATATAATTATGATACTGATGGTGATGGGTTAAGCGATGGTGAAGAAGTTGGAAAACTAACATTTGCTACTTTTGCTAGTACTCAAATACCTTTTGATTCAAGACCTTACTACAATATGATTAGTTATCCTGATAAAAAAGATAGTGATAATGACGGTTATGATGATGATATAGATATTGACCCCTTTGTATATAATACTCCTGATGAACAAGAATTTATTGCTGATGATATGGATGTAGATGAAGAAATTTTCTGGAGTTTTGCATGGGGTGTTGTTGCATCGGCCGTGGAAAATGGACTTAATTCTGCAAATGACGTTGCTACTGTAGTTAATAGTCTATTCTTTGGAACTCAATTTGCAAGTTTTGGTTATATATCATTTTCTGAAAAGAAAGAAGAAATGTTAGAATTTATTGAAAGTAAGGTTACATGCGAATCTGCGTATTATTTTGGAAAAACTGTTACTGACACAATTTTGACAGTTGCAGGCGTTATTGGAACAGTTCAGGGAATAGCAACAATGATTTCTGGTGGATCAGGAGTTATTGCAAGTGTTGGTGCAGAAGTGTTTTCAGGTGGAACATTGACACCCGCTGTTGCGGTTTCAGTAGCAATCTCACTTGCTACTACTGCTGTAGGAGCGGCAGAAGCTGGAATATGTTTTAGTCTCGCTAAAAGTGCAGCAGGGAATGTAAAGAAAAACACAAGCAAATTAATGAGTTCTTTTGGGAAAAAGAGTAATTCGCAAATTCTTCGTGATAATATGAAAGCAAAAGCCAAAATTGACCCCAAATTTCAAAGAGAACCCAAGTATGATAATAATCGTGCACATCATATGGTTCCTGCGACTGCAAAACGTGCAGAAGAAGCAAGAGAAATTTTAAAAAGATGTGGAATTCATTTTAATGAAGCCGAAAATGGAGTGTTTTTACCTGGTAAAGCAGGAATTTTAGAAGCAGGGCCAGCATCTGTACATACGGGTAGACATTTAAATTCCTATATTAATAAAATTACTAAAATGTTAAAAGATGCAAATCCACAAAATAAAACAGACTGTATTAAGGTACTTGACGAAATAAGACAAATGCTATTAAATGGAAAATTAAAACTTCAAAAGTAATATGAATTTGTGGTATAATTAGCAGTAAGAAAAAAATTAAAGAGGTGGGTTTGTGTGAAAATTTTCGACATTGAGGCAGATGCAGACAATTATAATTATTTTTAATTAATAAATAAAGAAGATAGGAATTTTGGTGATTTTAATGGAACGAAATTGCTAAAAACTTGGGTACCTTTTGAAGTTAAATGTGCAAGAAGTAAAAAATATTCAGTAGGTGATTTTTCATCAATAACTCCAATTCATTTCACTTTAAACAATAAGGCTAAGGAAATTTTTGGTAATGACCTTTTGAATAGTGTAGAGTTATTACCTATATCATATTCCGAACCTCATTATTTGATAAATGTAATAAATGTAATTGATGCTTTGGATATGGAAAAATCAGAATTTAAAAGATATGACGATGGGAGAATAATGTTTTGCACAAAGTACGTTTTTAAAGAAGAGGTTATTGGCAATAATATTGTTTTTAAGATACCTCAATTTTCAAGTGCTCATATATTTGTAACTGAAGAGTTTGTAAAACAAGTGGAGGAAAATGATTTAAAAGGATTTGTTTTTGAAGAATTATGGGATTCTGAAAAATAAATAATTATAATTAATAAGTTTTGGAATTTATGTTTCGCACACTCACCTAATAAGTGAGTGTGTTTTTATAAAGTAACAATGTAGATCTATTATTTCAAGCAATTCTATTAATAAAAGTTTTGACTAAGCTTATATCGATTTGTTTATCATTCCATTTGGATAATTTGTTTCAAGGTAGTGTAATAGTTTATCTGATAAATTGCTGTTCATATATACCTGATTAAAATTTGTTATAAAGCTCTCTATGGTTTCATAGTCAACGCTTTCAATAGTCTGTGGAAGAAATTTCTCTTTTTCATATTGATATGCTGCCCATACTGTATATGCTAGAGCATTTGCTATACATATCCATACTTTTTCTTTATTTATGTCATCCTAGAATTGCATATAGGTCATAGCATCTGTCTCATCCATGTTTTCTAGATAAAGGTATAAATTATAAGCTTTTATATTTTTGTTGTTTACCCAATCCCAGCATTTTTCTAATGACTCTATAGCTACTTCATAACCTTCAGAGCTTGAAATATTGCTGATAATTAAATCTGACAATGAAAGAAGATATACTACTTTTGCAGCTACACTTAAATTATTGAATTGATTCATTTTATATCACCTCTAGTCAATATAAATACCGTTTTTTACTTTGAACGCAAGTATTCCGTTTACTTGGGCACCTTCTATAATCTCTGATGTAACATCAACTTTTAAGTTGGGGTACTTTAAACTCAATTGTTTTATTACACCTGCATCTTTTCTCGGATTTCCCAGTCCACTTAGACAAGTTGGACATACACCGGAAGGATTAGATTGGTGTATTTTCAAAGTTCCAACTACATATTCATAACTTAGTCCGGCTTTCTCAACTGCTTCAACAAATTCATTTGCGACAACCTCTTCACAATGTCTTGTTGCAGAGTCAAAGCATAACGGCAAATAATCATTTTAGTACATTGATGTTATATAATTCAATATTCGGCATAGCATACTTTTGCCAACAGGTAAACAGATAGTTACAAAAAGACATAAATTTTGTTTTGTATTCTTTAATCTTGATTTAGTAGTATGGATATTTTGGAAAATTATATTTTGTTTTATTGGAATATATGGTAAGATTTTATTGTGTAAAGGGACTTTATAGAAGAGGCGTAAAATCTGTTTCAAAAAAGAGGACAAGTAGAGTCCTAAAGATATTGTGGGAATTTATGTTCTGGATATACTCATTGAAGATAGTTGTCGTAATATCGGTGGTGCGGATCAGTGGTTTTGGATGTTTTGTGATGCTCCATGCCTTCTCTATTTGCTTAAAATGCTAGGTGAGAAGTGGTTGGGATTAAAGCATCTGCTGAATATTACAGTAGATAAATAAATGATAAATGAATGATTTGAAGGAGGTGAGCTTTTCTATGGCAACAGAGAACTACGTATATAAAAAGGAAGTAGACTGGTCTTTGCTGATAGAGGGGCTTACCTTGCCTTTTGATAATCAGGTTGTCTTTGGAC
>JAEZUI010000179.1 GCA_023421115.1 Bacillota bacterium
TACGGGTCGAATCAAACTCGCTTCGCTCAGACAGTGATTCGACTTATCTTGCTTCGCAAGAGACAGAGGAACGATATTTTGCTTTGCAAAAATCGGACTCCGCTTCGTCTACATTCTCTAAGGCTCTCCGCTATGTTCTTTCCATAATATGCACTTGCACTATTTGAGGGTTTTACTTTCATTTGAAGGTTTTTAGAAGGGCTTTGTAGAAATTGTTTATCTAAAGAAATTGTTTGTTCATGTAAAGAAATTATGGTTGTTTTATGTTTCTTGTTAAAGGGCACTTGTTCAAAAAGTTGGAAATCTGTGTTATTATAGATATAGAAAGGCGTTAATTTTTTCCGCCGTAATAGGCGGTGGGGATATAGACTTTTAAATTAATATTTTGAACTGCGAATGCAGTTATTATTAGTGTGATTTAAGGGGGGGAATATAAGGGTGAAAAGAGTATGTGCGGCTTTAATTACGACTTTTTTGATATCATCTTTTTGCTGCAAAAGTTTATATGCAACAGAAATTAAGTACGGTGATTTAAATGGTAATAATTCTGTGGAGTCTATAGATTTTGCAATAATGAGAACCCATTTGTTAGGGATGACATCGTTAACGGGAGATGCTCTTAAGGCAGCTGATGTAAACGGGGATGGACTTTTTAATTCATTAGATTTTGGAGTTATGAGACAATATTTGTTGGGCATTATTTCAGTTTTTCCTGTATACGGACAAGTAACACCAACTCCTGTAACGGTTACGCCAACTCCTGCGCAAGTTACTCTTCCGCCGGTACCAGCGTTTAAAAACGTATCTGTACATGATCCTTCAATAATGAAAACTAATGGAACTTATTATATTATTGGATCTCATCTTGCAGCGGCAAAAAGTAATGATTTGATTGACTGGCAGCAGATATCTTCAAGTGTCAGCAATTCCAATCCTTTAATACCTAATGTATATACAAAATTAAAAGAATCCTTTGATTGGGCCGAGACAGATACAATGTGGGCAGGAGACATAATTCAACTTAAGAATGGTAAGTACTACATGTACTATTGCCTGTGCAAGGGTGATTCGCCAAGGTCTACTCTTGGAGTAGCTGTATCTAATAATGTTGAGGGACCTTATGAGGATTTGGGGATTATATTAAAATCCGGTATGTGGGGACAGAGGAGTGAGGACGGTACAGTATATGACGCCGTTAAACATCCTAATGCTGTAGACCCTGATACTTTCTACGATAAGTATGGTAACCTGTGGATGGTTTATGGCTCTTATTCCGGGGGTATATTTATTCTTAAAATGGATGAAAATACAGGTAAGCCAATTGCCGGTCAGGGATATGGAAAGAAATTATTAGGTTTAAATCATAGTAGAATAGAGGCTGCGTTTATGCAGTATAGCCCTGAGACTGACTATTACTATATGTTTTTGAGTTTTGGTGGACTTGACGCTAGTGGCGGTTATAACATCAGAGTGTGTCGTTCAAAGAATCCCGACGGACCATTTGTGGATAGTGCCGGGAAAAATATGATTGATTGTCATGGCGCTAACGGAACCACCTTTGATGATAAGTCAATTGCTCCATATGGTACAAAACTGGTAGGTAATTTCAATTTTGTAGACAGTGGATTAGGCTATGTATCTCCAGGCCATAATTCCACCTATTATGATGAAACCACAAAGAAGTATTACATAGTATTTCATACCCGTTTCCCGGGAAGGGGAGAAGAGCATCAGGTAAGAGTTCATCAAATGTTTATAAATTCTGACGGATGGCCTGTAATTGCACCTCATCGCTATGCTGGGGAGACAATTGGAAAGTACACTTTAGATGAAGTTAGTGGAAGTTATGCTTTTGTAAATCACGGTAACGATATATCGGCAAATGTAAAAAGCTCTTCAAAAATTTCACTCAATAAAGATGGCACTATTTCAGGAAGTGTAAGCGGTAAGTGGCAGCTTTCGGATGATAATAAAATAAGCTTAACCATTGGAGGAGTGAATTACAACGGCGTTGTACTTCAGCAGTATGACGCGGGTTTAAAGAAATTTGTCATGACTTTTAGTGCATTACAAAAAGCTGGAAATGTAGTGGTGTGGGGAAGTTATTTGTAGTATAATGCTGTAACTACGCTATGGATTGATATAGAACTAATTGGTATCAATTTTGAATAAAGTATGGTAAAATAATAACATTATCTTGAACTTAGGCTCGTATTTTAAATAAAGAATTTTAGTTCAGTATAGATTTGATTTTTTAAAAGAAAAGTGAATGAAAAATTTGCATGAGGAAGCATAATAGGAGGTATGAAAATTATGGAGGATAAAACATTTGAACTTCTAACTAGAATGTATTCTGAGATGACAGAGAAATTTTCTGAGATAAATAAACAGTTTGAGGAAGTTAACAGGAAATTGGATGAAAAGGCAGATAAAAACGACATTATAAGGCTGGAAAATGAAATTAATCCAAAAGTCCAAGCTTTGTTTGATGGATATAAGCAGAATACAGACATTTTGGAGCGAATTGAAAATAAAGTAAATAAGCAAGAAGAAATTATTTTAAGGCGTGTAAAATAGAGTTTTATCAAATGTAAACGATAAATTTAGAATTTAATGCAACGTTAAGTGGAGGGCAAAATGAATAATTACGAGGTATTATCCTATGAAGAAAAAGAATTGATTAATGGTGAATTAAATTCTGGAGAGAGAGTAGTTTGGGCTGATAAACCTTCTTTGGGTAGTGAGTTTTTTAAGTCATTTTTCATATATTTATTTGCAATTCCATGGACAGCATTTTCTGTATTTTGGATGTATATGGCAAGTAAAGGTAGTGGGTTGTTTGCTTTGTTTGGAGTTCCTTTTTTATTAGTAGGCATACGTATGTTTTGTACTCCATTCATAAAAAAGATTCAACAGAAAAAAACTATATATCTGATTACAAATCAAAGATTAATAATTTATATTTATGGTCGGAAAACTAAAGTAAAATCTTTTCAACCAAGTCAAATAGGAAATATTGAAAGACATCAAAGGGCAGATGGATCTGGAGATCTTATTTTTGCTAATGAAGTTGTTTATGATTCAGATGGAGATAGAAGTGCGAAAAAAATTGGCTTTATGGGAATAAAAGATGTTAAACAGGTGGAGGACTTAATAAATAAGGAACTCCTATCTACCCTTGAACAATGAGCACATTAGTTATGAAGATAAGGGTAAACTTATAAACAATGAATTCAAAAAGCTTATAGAAGCTATAAAAGCTACGATAAAGGTGCTTGACGAATTGTATAACAGCCATGCTAGATCAAGAATAATTTAGCATGGCTGATTTACTTTTGCTAATTCATAAGTAGGGATACTTATGAATTAAAGGTTTTTAATTTAAACTTCTCACCTTCATAAGTCCTTATGGAATTACCTCTGATTAAGAGATTATGCTGCATCCACATGGTTTTTTCAAGGGATTTTGAGTTTTCTTCATTTTGTGCATTTATCATACTCATAAGTCTAGCTAGGGCAAGTTTTTTATTCATATATTGTGAGCGTTCTTCGCTTGCTGCAACCGAAAGTCCTGTTGGAAGATGAATAGCTCTTACGGCGCTTTCAACTTTATTTACATGCTGTCCGCCTGGGCCAGAACTTCTCATAGCTTCAAACTTTATTTCCCTGTCTGAAAAGATAAGCATTTCCGGTTCCTCAAATACTTCAAGGTTTATAAACCAGTTTTTCCGTTTGTGGTTTGGTCTGTATGGGCTTTTGCAAATCCATTGTATTGTACCACTTACTAATTTATCTGTATTTTGCCTATCAATAGACAAAAGAATGGATTTGCAATTTCCTGTAATACTACCGGGGACAGCATCTAAAACATTTACTTCCATGCCTGATAGCCTGCATTCTTTTTCATAGGCTTTGAAGAACAGACTAACAGCTAGCTCGCATTCATCAGGTCCTTTGCCTGAACTGATTTGTATCCACATAAGTTCACCTCAATTTTTGTAGGTGAGTATCGGTTTTAAAGCTGCAACAACCTTGATGATTTTAGCTTCAACCAATGCTTCAACTACTTTTTCGATATTTTTGTATGCTTCAGGCGCTTCTTCATAAAGAAGATCCTTGTCATGGCATATAACCCTGCTTTTTAGTTTGGTGGTTTTTATGCTTTCTTTTGTATATAGGCTTCTTAATCTTGACTTGCAAATGCCTCGCTCCCATTTTCGACCTGCTCCGTGAGCCATTGAGTAGCCTGACATGGAAGTGTCTTCATAAGGCATTACCAGATAAGTCAAGGCTCCTCTTGAACCGGGGATAACAGTAAGACCATTATTTGCTGGTGCTGCGCCTTTTCTGTGAATGAAAAAGTTTTTACTTCCAGTTTTCTTTATTTCTATGCTATTGTGTATGCTGTCAATGAGTTTTGTGGCACTGGAATCAACACCTATGGCACTTAGAAAGCGATAAGCTATGAGATCTCTATTTGTTTTTGCCCAAAGCAAAGCATCAGCATGTTCCTCAAGGTATGCTGCACCGGCCTCTGATTTCACATCTAGCCCGTTTTGAGCTTTATGCTTTCTTATATATTTATCAAGAATCTCATGACCATATATCCTAGAACCGCTGTGTATCAGCAGCAAGAGTTTGTCTTTTGTAAGTGCGTGGTTATCAAAAATTTCACGGTCATAAATAGTGTCAATCTCCTGCAGCTCAGCGAAGTGATTGCCGCCGCCAATAGTTCCTAATTCACTCGGATGTGCCATATTTAGTGTACTTTCAATAATTTCCTCCGGAATGTTTACCTCACGGATACTATTCAGACTTTCGAGTTTCGATATCCATTTGTCCACTTTCATTTTTCTTTTTTCAAGGCTAGTTACATATAAGCTCATTCCACAGCCTATATCACTGCTTACTATATGAGGATAGATTATATCCTCTGTTATAAATGCTGCACCTACGGGTACTTTGCCGGGGTGAAGATCCGGAAGACCTATTATCTTTCGCATTCCTTCAAACTCTGCAAGCCTGTTTAATTGGTTTAGTGCGTTTTGTTCAATCCAATTTTTCTCTGATGATATAATTGTTATTTTACTATTCAAATCTTTATCTCCTTAAAATAATTTTTGGCATAAAAAAATCCGTACCAAATTGGCCGGAGTCCTGAATTTTGTTTGAAAAGCACACATGCAAAAAAGGTAATAAAAAACACGATAACCTTATCGTGTGCCTTTAACAATAAATTTTTTGTTCAGGTGACGGTTTGGTAAAATACTGATTAGAAGATGACAACAAAAACAAACTTTTCCAAATAGGAAAAATCAACTTTTGGTGTTCTAAAACCTTCTAATCCAATATTCAATTAGTGTAGTAGCACCTCATATATTTTTTCTACATTTACCAACATGTAAATCACTCCTTTTCACAAATATATTTTGTGAAAACCTTATGTATCAAAAGTATTGTTTTCACAAAGCATTAACATTATTTACAACAATAATATTATATGATGGATATAATTGATGTGTCAACTGTTGTATTAAATATTTGTATTAGAACTAAAAATTAGCATCTCAAGCCATGCAGCACATGTTTTTTTCCTCCGCAGCCAGGGAGCTTTACAAGTTCAAAACCGGCCTCGAGGAGAGCGCTTTTTACACTACCTGCAACAGTGAAGGTGGAACAGGTACCTCCTTTTTTGGTCTTCTTACCCACTTCCAAAAGTAACTCGGGTCTCCATATTGAAGGGTTTTTTTTAGGACTATGGCCGTCAAGAAACCATACATCACAAAGGCTGTCTAAGGAATTTAACATTTCTAGTGCCTCTCCTATCCAAAGGTTAAGGTAAAGGGTTCCGAAGGGTTGTTCTACTTTCATTTTATGCCATCCGGTTACAGTAATATCAACGCTTTTATATGCTTTGAGGAGTGCATTGATTTCGTTGCTAACACGATCTCTAAAGCCATCGAGTATATTTAACATTCTATCGGAAGTCATAGGGAAGAGTTCAACACTATTATATTCTATAGTTATATTTTTCAATTCGTTCTTATTAAGGTATTCTAAAAGAGCTACAACTACACGTCCTGCCCCAAAGCCTGTTTCGCCAATTCTAAAAGGGGTATTTGCTTGGGCACTAATTTTTATCCTATCAAGTAAGTTGTTGTTTTTGAAATAAATTTGTTGTGCCTCATCTAGAGCACTGACTACGTCAAAATATCGATCGTCAAACTGTTCATTTACTAGATAATCTGGTATAAACATAAATAACACTTTCCTTTTTTGAGGTTTAATTTATCGCTTGGATTATTATTTCACAAAATTATCAAAAAGGAAAGGCTTTATAATTTAATAGTGGATAATTACAATAAAGATTTAAATTTTTGAGAATAATATATGGCATGATAAAGTATTATTTGATATAATGTAAATAGTTGCTAGTGAATACATTATACACACTAGATTAGGTAAATATCAAAGCAAGGCTATTCTTAATTTGTGGTTGTTAATTTAGAATAGTTATTATCAATCTTGTTTAGGTGATTCCAAAAAACACTTTGCAATTGCCATTTCAAAAAATTTGATTTTATTGGCTTTATGACCAAAACGCTGAATAGGTTATTTTTTGAAATGGCCTTAGTAATAAGGTAATAAAAAAATATTGAGGAGGATGCAGCAATGAAAGAATTTGGAATTGATTGTAAGTTTAATTTTCTCGGCCCAAGTAAGCCGGCGTTACCTCAAAAAGAAGCAATGGGTTTGGATTTAAAGCCTGGTGAGCATGTTAGGGTTTTTCAAGATGACTTTGCTTGGACAGGGACTATTATGTATGATGAAAAATTACCTCCTATGTATCAGTGGTATGTTAAGCTTGATTGATGTGTTAAAGATAAGTTAACAGTTACTTTGAAGTTTAATATGTAATATAAAACATTCAAAAATCGGAGTAGAGAGAGTTTATATAAATGATCTACTCCGATTTTTTTATTGTGATTTAATTGTTTTTTCCATGTTTATAATCTCCAGGCTCTTTATCGAAGGTTATAATTTCGCCATCTGAAGTACATAGAATAGTTCCGCACTCATCAGTTCTAAAAACAGGAATATTCTTTGACTTAAGAAGCTTCATTGTTGTTTTGCTTGGATGATCGTTACTATCATTTTTTGCACAGCTTAAAGCTGCATATTTTGGATTGACATGGCTAAGAAATTCCTCAGAAGTTGCTTTATCGTTTCCATGCTGACCTATTTTCAAAACATCGGCAGATAAATCATTTCCTTTATTTATCATTTCATTTTCAGAATAGAACTGAGCATCACCTGTGAACAAAAATGATGTGTTTTTATAAGTCATTTTTATTACAATGGAGTAATCGTTCTCATTCTCGTACTCTTTACTATTTGGAGCTAAAATAAGGCATTGGACATCACCAAAGCTGAAAGACGAACCCGGTATGGGTGTTGTTGTTTTTATTTTTCTATTATTTATCGCGTCTGTCATACTTTCAAACTCGTTGGAATTGCTTGTTACATCAGGCATATAAAGCATTCCGATGTCGTATTCTTTTATAACCTTTGAAGCATTTCCTATATGGTCGTTGTGCTGATGTGTTAATATCAAATAGTCAATTTTTCTTATTTTTTGGGAATCCAAATACTCAATCAATTCATTCTTTTTTTCTTTTGGGCCTGTGTCAATGAGCATAGTTTTTGTATTGTATTGAATAAGAATACTATCTCCTTGGCCAATATCGATAAAATGTACTTTAAGTATTTTATCAAATTGTTTTTGAGTGCTGCATGCAGCAAAAGTTATGCAAGTAATCAAACAAGCTAAGACAAATTTTTTAAGTTTAGTAAACATATAACATACCTCGTTAATCTTCAAATAAAATCCATTTTATAAGGATGATTTTATCATTTTACGCTTGTTTTAGTAAATAGAATATGTAAAAAAACCCTTTAAGTTAGATGCAAACAAGATTTTTCTTAATATAGATAAAGTTTTAGTGGAATTATAGAGAAATATAGAGTAAAATTATAATTTGTAGGTATTAAAATTGCTTTTTATGTAGTTTAAAAAAGCTTTGTAATTGCCATTTCAAAAAATTAGATTTGATATGTTTCTAGACATATATATTAGATAGATTATTTTCTGAAATGGAGTTATATTGAATCCATGTTCTTATTTTATAGGAGGATAAATTCGCACGAGAGAGTCGCGATTTGAGTTCGATAGACTTAGGTTCATGGTTTCTCAAATGCTGGGAAATATGCAGTTGTTTAGATTGTTAAAGAATGCAGTATTTATAACAAATTATCTTATGGAGGTTTATCATGAAATTAAAAAAAGCTTTACCCATTGTATTAAGTGCAGCGCTAATGCTAAGTTTCAGCGCTTGTAACAAAAACGGACAGCCATCTGGCGGTGACAAAAAGTCATCCGGCGGTGCTGATTTATCTCAAGTTGTAGCAACGGTTGGAGGACAAAATATTTCTGCTCTTGAACTTAAGTTTTATCTTGGTATGGATAAGGAAAATACTGAAAAAGAAGCTGGTTTAACTGATAAGAGTGACGAAGAAAAGAGCAAATACTGGAAAACAGAAGAAGGTGTAGCTAAGCAGAAGGAGCTTATAGACCGAACCTTGGAAAATCTTAAAGAGCTTAAACTTTTGGTGGCAGATGCCAATAAAAATAATATTAAGTTAGAACAGACCGAGTTAGATAGTATAAACGATTCTATGACTCAAATTATCCAGACTGAAGGAAATGGTGATAAAGCAGAAGCTGATAAAGCAATGTTAAACGATTATGGAGTGACTGTAGATCAATACCAGTCAATGTTTACGGAGTATGCTCTTGTCTACCAGAAGTATGTACAAGTCAAACCGACTCAAATAGAAATTAATGATAGTGATGTTCAAAAAGAATTTGATAGTAATAAGGAACAATATAACAAAGTAACAGTGAAGCATGTACTTGTTGGAACTACTGACCCAGCCACAAATGAAAAGTTGCCGGAAGATAAAGTGGCTGAAAAGAAAACTCTTGCAGACGACATTCTAAAAAAGGCTCAGGCAGGTGAAGATTTTGGAGAATTGGCAAAACAATACTCAGAAGATCCTGGTTCAAAAGATACAGGGGGAGAGTATACTTTCGCAAAAGGAGAAATGGTTCCTGAATTTGAAGAATGGTCCTTTAATGCGAAAGAAGGAGATATGGGAGTTGTAGAAACTTCTTATGGTTATCATGTTATGAAATTTATAAAGCATGCGTCGGTTTCTGAGGTAAAAGCATCAATTACTGCTTCTATGCAGCAAGCACAGTTTGCAAAAATGCTTGATGAAATGAAAGCAGAAAACGAAATAGTTAAGAATCAGAAAGTGATAGATTCTATAGAATTGTTTTAAAGAAAGTTTTTGATATTTAAATTTTAATATTATTTTTTGAAATAGGCTTAAAGGGGTTATCCAAACATGGACAACCTCTTTTTTCTTTCTTAATTATATTAGTTGTTAGGTGTTTCAAAAAAATCATTAGTCAATAAAGATATACAAGAACTCTTGAAGAGAAGAAAAATGAATGTAAAGTATTTTTAGTTATTAGTTAGACAGGTCATTAAGACTTCATAGGAACTTTGTATTGAGCTTTTATATGGATAAAAACATTGATTATTATAATAGATATGATAAAATATTTTTAGCAACATGGAAAACATTGGTTTATCTTAATAATGATATGTAAAGGGAAAAAAAATGAGAGATTTAATACTTGAGAAATTGAGCAAAATGGAAGACCTCGAGCAGCGTAAAATGCTTAAGGATATTATGACCGGTTTGTTTAATAATCTTATAGAATATCAGGAAAATTCAAATAAAGTGCTCAGGGAAAGAATTTTCAGCGAGGTTGAAGATGCGGAGAAAAAGTATGATATCTATATAACAGTAAGTCATAAGGCTGATGTTGACCCCGTTAGTGAGTTCTTGTATCCTTTTTTCAGTGAGGATGTTTTAGAGAAAAAGATAATTATGAAAGAAATAATAGAGAGCGTATTACAAAAAGAAAAAATGAAACTGTTTACTGTGTTTATGAAATGTGATTATACTACAAGCACTAAAATAAACGAAAACAGAAGATATAAAGGCACCATTATTACTGATTGGGGAAGATATCCCATTACAGTAAAACTCAAAAGAAACCAGGCGTATATGAGTGAAATATCTAGATTATATGACATATTTCAGAAAAACGAAATTCCTTGGAGGACTATAAACAATCCTTATACAAATAAGTTTTTCGACGTTTTTCTTGATGAGTGCGAGGGTAGTATTGATGAAAACGAAGAGATAAAAGAAATAGTGTTTGACCTTGAAGAATATGACCAATATAAAATGATTGATATTTTACCTTTATGGAATATCAAAAAAATGAACCTCAAAAGCGATGGTTTTCCTATGCCGGCTGTAGATAGAGTTAATTTTGAGCATGTTATATCAATTAAGAAAATGGGAAATGAGAATGGGTATCTTGTTGATGAAAAGGAGCATAAATTCAGATATATTAAGCGTACTGCGGAGGAATTGACAATTATCTCGCCGGAGGAAAAAGCAGGAACCTGGGATATAATTAAAGTTTCACAGCAAAAGGATGAGACAGTAAAGAATACTAAATTCGAAATTGCCTGTAATAGTAGGAAAACAAGTTTTATCAACAAATTTGCCGGTAAACAGGCCTGTTTGGTGAGGACAAAAGGTGAAATAACTAGGATCATTAACGCTTTTGAGTTTTCAAAGTACTTTGAGTTACAAGATATTGAAGTTAATGCTTCAGCGATTGAACAAAGGTTAACCTATGATATGAACTTTTTTATTTCCGATGATATAAGAATAGGTAATGACAAGAAGAATATGATTTTGAAATTTAAACAAAACAGTGCTCAGTCTTTTATCAGTCAGGATATTTTAAGCTTTTTGGTGTCGGAGATTCAGTTGTATTTTCCTGAATATGAATGTGTCGGTGAATTGATATGAACTATATCTGGGATATAATAGTTAACTTCAGACAGAATGGCAGGCAGGAGAAGAAGGTTAAATTTTTAGTGGCAAAGAGCTACTCTCCATATATGGAGCTTAGCGATCCGAGTATAAATTTTGATAAGGTTGAAGAAGAGCTGGAAGTAAATCCTTATTACAGGTTTTATGAGATTTTTAAGGATTTATTTAATATAAATTATGAAGAAGAAATGGAGCTAAGAGAAACATTTTTTGATATAATAATTCACTTTTTGGCTGATGTAGATACCCTGCAGGGAATGACAAAGAGAGAGTTTTATATCCGGTTTGTCCTTGAGGACATTGAAAAAGGTATTCTTGGGACGAGAATAAAGGAAAGCTTTGCACTATTTGATTTAAGAGAAAAAACGATAATAGTTGAAAACTTGATAAAACTTTATAAAACAGGACAGGCATTGTATTTACTTATGAATACAGTAAGGAGTATTTTTAGGAATTCAACCATATATGTAAATTATGAAGTGAAAGATCAACTGCTCTACTATGTACCTTATAAAAGAAGCAAAAATAATGAAGCAAAAATGGCCTTTATAGAAGAATTTTTTCTGCCAATTAATTTTAGGACAGAAGTATTTTGGGAAGAACATTTCGGGGTAATTGAGATATATGAAACTATGAAAATAGATAGCATAGCACTTTACTAAGTTGATTATAGCAAAGGAGAGTAATTAAATGCCTTCTTATAGACTTTTCACAAAGGAAGAAACCGGTGGCGGTAACGGGATTAGACTATATTCGAGAGCTGAGTTGGAAGACTTGACAACAATGAACCTGATAAAAATCTGTCATGAGCAGAAGATTGTTCAGGGTGTAATAATTGACCGGCTCGATAGGGAAGGTCTTATTCGTATTATTTTAAAGTATAGAAGTGCGGAAGAAAACTTGCTTATCAAAGATTATAATGAGAATGGTTTTGATAATGTAAATGAATTACTTAAAAAATGCCTTTCCAACAAGCTTCCCGGTGAGGAAAAGATTAAAATTCCGGCTAAGATTACCTTGTATCCGGAGATAGGATTAAGGAAGGAAGACATGTACAAGGTGGAGACGGATAGCGAGATAGAAGATTCAAATGTACTGCTGGTAAATGAGAACAACAGCTTGTGTGGCATATTCAATCTCATTAAAGATATAAACAAAGCCAATACTTATTACCTTGTATCGGAAAAAAATCTTCGCATTGAAAAGTCAAATAACAGAAACTATAATTTCTTGTTTTTTAAAAAGCCTGATTCCGAGTATCTGTACAAGGCGTATTATTCAGATAAGCCATTGCCACCCATGAATTTGCAGTATTACAAGGTGCCGGTTGTAGACCTTGAGATAAAGGAAATAGAGGAAACCGATACTATATTAGCCATTGACTTTGGTACCTCAAATACATCTGCCGGAGCTTATCTGAGCAATACTTATGTAGAATCACCTTGTTACAATGACATTTTGAACAAAAGAATAAAGCTAAATGAAATAAATATTGTCAAATTCTCAGATGTTACTGGGAAGGACGACAAATGGATAGAGATTCTGCCCACAATAGTATATGTGTTAGACTGCTCAAATCCCGATGATATTAAATATTGCTTTGGATATGAAGCAAAAAATATTATGAAGAAGAATGACTATACAGGAAATGCAAGTGTGTTTCAGGGTATAAAGAGATGGGTAAATAGCTATTCAAAAGCAGAAGAGATATATGACGAGAACGGAAATGTGGCTTATGTGACAAGGGGTGACATAATAAGGGCATATATTAAGCATGTTATTCAAATTTCCGAGCATCAATTCAAATGCCGCATTAAAAATATACATATTTCCAGTCCCGTTAAGATGAAACAGCAGTTTATAGGCATGTTTCAGGAGATTATACCCGAATACCGCATAGAAGATAAAGATGCTCTAGATGAAGGGATATCTGTATTGTACAATACTATAGCAGACCAGATAGAAAAGAGCAGATTTATAGATGGAGAAGAATATAAAGCACTTATAATTGACTGTGGCGGAGGCACAACGGATTTGTCCTCGTGTGTATTCAGAATTGAAGAAGGGTACATTTCATATAAAATAGAGATAAGTACTACTTATGAAAACGGGGATACAAATTTTGGCGGCAATAATATTACCTACCGTATATTGCAGTTTATGAAGATTCTATTTGCAAATTATTATAAAAACAAGCGTGAGATAATAGGTATTGACGATCTTATAGATATACCGAGTGAGGATATATTCAGGCATGTTGACGACATGGGTGTGAGTGAGATATATGAAAATCTCGAAAGCAGCTATAGGGAAGCAGAGATGATTATTCCTACCCGGTTTAAGGAATATGAAAACAGAGTTAGAGAGGACTATAAAAAGGTTAAGAACAATTTCTATTTCTTATGGGAAATAGCCGACAATATGAAAAAGGAGTTTTTCCGCAAGACCAATATATTGAGAAACAAGTTTGATTCATCAAGGATAGACGAACAGGACAGTGACCTGCATATAACAACTCTCAATAAATGGTCCTTATCAGTCTTAGAAGATGGAAAGTTTAAAAGTATTTATGAATTTCCAAGTGTTGTATTTAACATTAAGGAAATCAATAAGCTTATAAAGGCTGATATATATGAAGTTGTAAGAAAGTTTTTAGAGGGTTTTTATCAGAGTAGGAAGCTTCATGATTACTCTATTATCAAATTGACGGGGCAATCCTGTCGCATAGATATATTTAAGGAAGCCTTAAAAGAATTTGTACCTGGAAGAAGCATTGAATTTAAGCAAAGAAGAGATGATGATGATGGAGTACCGGATTTAAAGCTGTCTTGTCTTAAAGGAGTGCTTCGGTATACCACATCGAAGAAAATAGGAGATATTGAGGCTGTAATAAATAACGATATGCCTGTTATACCTTATTCCGTTTCTGCTTTGACTTTTAACAAGCAGGAGAACATTCTCATTTGCAGTTTAGAGAGAATGAATCAGGTTAAAGGCTTTATATCAAGGCCTATTGGAGTTCAGGAGATTGAGTTTTATCTTAAGAGTATGGAAGGACAGCTGAGGCAAACTTACGTATTCAAAAATGATTTTAATGATTATAAGACTATTTTACCCGAAGAGATAACCAGAGAGTATAGCGGAAAGATTTTACAAGAAGATACCGACACCATCAGAAACGGTGAGGTAAGGTTTTTCCTTTATACCCAAGATGCAAACTGGGGTTTTCATGTAGTACCGGTAGCAAGAAAGGATGACTATTTGTATATAGGTAAAAAGAAATTTTTTGCATTTGAAAATGACTTGTCGGAGCTGGATTTCTTTGATGGGTTGAAATAGGGAGGAGCAAAATTGTTTGCAAATATTATACCTAAATTTGGAAAGGGTCGCATTTTAAAAAAAGAGATGCTTGAAAATCTCCGAGATTATCCAAGGAATTTTGGACAGATTTATTTTGAAGACTATTCCGACGGTATAATTTCTGGAGCCGATATACATATCTGTGAGAGCTCAATAATTGTGAAAAGAGGAATTATAAAGCATAAGGGAAGTATATATATGCTTGAGGAAGAATATGAAATTCCTTATCACCAGACAAACACTGAAGTTTTGATTAAAATAAGTTTTGCAGCTCAGTATTCTGACAATGATTATATAAGCTTTAATTCGGACATATTTATTGATGAGAATACCGAAATTAAAAAAAATGAACTTGAACTTGGAAGATTTAAACTTAGAGAGGGTGCTATATTAAGATCTGAATATAAAGATTTTTATGATTTTTCAACAGAGTATAACACAATAAATGTTATAAATGTCGAATATGCCGGCTTAAAAAAGAGCACCATCAATCCAAGGATATTGGATTATTTTGCAAATATACTTTTGAAGAATACTCCGGAGAATGCATTTGATATAGTATTTGCTATGCAGTGTTTGAATAGTGCAACAGTGGAAAGAGAGGCAATTTTGTACTATATTTCAAACCGTTTGGGAATGGAGTATAAGGATTATCCGAATGCACAGATTTATAAGTATCTTACACACATAGTAAGGGAGACTGAAAGTGGGAAGAAAAGGAAAGTTGAAATACCTAACAAGCCTTCAAGGATTATTGTTGATTGATTTTAAATTGAGCACAGGGGTTCGTATTTTGGTTGGGTAGAAAAGTGAGAGTTTGAGGGGGAGATGTCAATTTGCCGATAGAACATTATTTAAATGAAAGTGCACTAAAAAAAGGAATAATGTTAAAAAGCAGATATGAAATTAGAAAAACGATTTCTATTAGTGATTTGTCTATTGTCTACATGG
The DNA here is from genome assembly GCA_023421115.1 of Bacillota bacterium. Lineage (GTDB taxonomy): Bacteria > Bacillota > Clostridia > Acetivibrionales > Acetivibrionaceae > Acetivibrio. Next base: position 15,361 of record JAEZUI010000179.1, read on the forward strand.
CATATGATTTTTTAGAGGGGAAAGATTGCGTAATAAAGGAACATTATCCGAAAGGCAAGGTTTTAAGAGATACAGACAGCAAGACAGTTATATTTAAGATGCCTTCCTTTAAAGATAAGTATTATGAAGGGTTAAAGCTCTTTTTGAATGAGGGTGAAATATTAAAGAAATTCAATCACAAAAATATTGCAAGGTGTATTGATTACTTTAAAGAGAATGATACAGGATATGTTGTTATGAAGTATTATGAAGGTAAGACTTTAGATGAGCATATGATGGAAGAAAAGGAGTTCTTTATTAGTGATGAATTAAAGAAGATTTTTATTCCTGTAGTAAATGCTTTGGGTTATATACATAAAAAAGGCATACTTCACAGGGATGTAAAACCAAAAAATATATTAATAAATGAGAAGTATGGGCCTGTAATCATTGATTTTGGATCGGCCTGCAAATATAAGACTAAAGAGAAAAAGAAGATATTCTACACACCGTGTTTTTCACCGTTGGAGTACTACTCGGACAAATCAAGGCAGGGGAAATATTCAGATATTTATAGTCTAGCTGCTACTTTGTACTATTATATGGGTGGAAAAATGCCGGAAAACGTTACAAATAGGGTGATTGAAGATAAAATAGAAAGTATAGAAAAGTTTAATAAAGATATATCAAGATTTTTTTCAAAAGTAATAATGAAAAATCTATCGGTGGATTATAAAAATAGATTTTCATCTCTAGGTGCTTTTAAGGCTAGTATGTATATTGAGTATATTATTTTAAGAAAAAAGGAAAATAGATTGAAACATGAAAAGAAACATGAACAAAAATAAATTGTTGTATAGGTTATTTTTTGAAATGGCCTAATACGAAATCCTTACGAATATTGGGATAATTGACTTATAAGGTTTTATATGATAAAATTTGGACGTTAAATTATAATTTTAATTTACGACAGGGGAATCGGGTGAGTTAAAAATGGAAGATAAGAGATATAATTTTATAGTGAATATTTTAAGAGTTGTTTTAGTACTTTATTTAGTTGTGTTGATAGGATATAAAGCAATTTCTCATAATATATCTGCATTTGGACCTACAGCAAAAGCAACACCAACAATTTTGCTTACAGCAATCCCTACAGCAACGCCAACTGCTACACCGACGCCAACTGCAACACCAACAGCAACACCAATACCAACAGTTGCACCGACTGATACACCAACAATTGCGCCAACATCCACGCCAACAATTGCACCAACAGCTAAACCGACTGTAAAACCAACAACGAAACCGACTAAAAAACCAACGATAAAACCAACGATAAAACCAACGGTAAAACCAACTATAAAACCAACACCAGTACCAGAGATAAAACCTACTCCAACAGAAGTACCGAAACCAACAGCAGAACCGAAACCTACTCCAACACAAAAACCTACTGGCGGTGTAATAGTACCAAACATTTAGTGCATTAAAGTAAAGTTGTTCTATGTTAAAGGATTAAAAAAATGGTATGTTGCCAAGTACTATTATCTATAATAAATTTTTTTGGTGCAACGATAAGAACCAGCTTAATATGTATTTCTAGGGGGGAACAAAATGAAGAGAATTCTAAGTATAATTATTGTTATTACAATATTAGTATCTGCGCAATTTGTAGGGTATTGTGATGAAAGCTCAGTTCAGGTTGTTGTAGATGGGTCGGTCCTTGAAATGAAACCTGAAGCAAAAATAATAAACGGTTCTACATATATTCCAATGGTACAGTTTGTTAAAACCTCTTCTTACCAAGCAGAAGTTCAAAAAAACAGTAAGGGTTCAGCAAACGAGTACATAATTAATAGAAGTAAAATAAACAGAGTAATTACAATAACAGAGAGTAAAGAAATAATAACTGAAGTAACCATAAATGGAGTAATTAGAAAAACCAATATAAAGGCAATTTATGAACAGGGACAGATGTGGGTGCCAATTGTTTTTTTGGTTGAGCACCTAGGTGGGCAGGCTACCTGGAGTGAATTAACCCGTAGGGTTATGGTAGAAAGTTATATGCCTATACTATTTAGTGATACAAATCTAGAGGCGGCAATCCGCTCTTCAACTGGAGTTACCGAAGGTGATATTTTTAAATGTGATCTTGACTTAGTGAGTACACTTGTTGTCTCAGGTATTGGAATAACTGATTTAGAGGGTTTACAATATGCCTCAAATATTATTCACTTGGACCTGTCAAATAATAATATTACTGATGTCACTTCATTAAGGCCTCTTACAAAACTAACGAACCTTTATCTAAAAGGTAACGAAATAGCTGATTATTCACCTTTAGCTGCAATTTATAATCATTTAAAGCTAAGAGATTTTAATATGGATTTTATAGGTATCGAGGACATAAATGTTGAAATAGCTATAAGAGCTGAGACTGGTAAATTCAATGGCGATTTGACTTTAGAAGATTTTCAGGCTGTTACGGAATTAAATTTGGAAAATAAAGATATATCTGATTTACAGGGTATACAATACCTTACAAATTTAAAAAAGCTATATTTAAGAGGAAACAATATCAAGTTTATTGAACCATTAAAGAACTTGACGAATTTAGAAGTACTTGCATTAAATAATAACAAAATAGAAGACGTAAAACCGTTAAGCTATCTTAAGGAGCTTGTGGAGCTTGATTTGCTAGGCAATCAAATAACGGACGTAGCTCCGTTAACAGGCTTGGCAAAGCTTAAACAGCTAAGTTTAGCGGATAATAAGGTGTCTGATATTTCAAAGCTTGGTAATCTTGTTAATCTTGAAGTATTAATTCTGCAGAATAATGAGATATCGGATATTAGCGCTTTGCAAAGTCTTGTAAATTTGAATTTACTTTACCTAAATCAAAATAAAATTGTAGATATATCAATACTAGGTGAGTTTTATAATCTTGAGATTTTGGTATTGAAGGACAATCAAATATCCGATGTGAAAAGTTTAAGTGGTCAGAAGGCTGTACCAAAGTTAAGGGAGTTGTATTTATTAAACAATTTGATAACTGACTTTTCGCCCTTGAAGGCCTTAAGCGAAAGATTAGATAAGTGTGACTTTTTGGATTACATGAATAATTCAGAGCCTACATCAGATATAAAAGTCAGCCCAACGTCAACACGCGGTGTACAACCGACACCTAACACGACAACTGGCATACTGCCAACACCAAGTGTTACAGCAGACAATCAACCGGATGCAACACAAAATCTAGAAACAGAAACTGAACCTTCAAATGAAGCATCCGAGGATCTAGGTGAAGAAATAGTTCAACGTTTTTATATAGACAAATCGTTCTACTATGTCAATGATAAAAAGTTAAATATAGATGTTGCGCCTATTATCAAAAACGGAAGGACTTTCCTGCCGGTTAGGTATGTTGCAGAAAGTTTAGGTGCCGAAGTTGGTTGGAACCAAACTGAAAGGAAAATAACCGTTTCTATGAAAGATTCAAAAGTGGAGATGTTGCTAGATACCAACATCGCAATGGTAAACGGTGAGGCAAAAATGATTGACGTTTCGCCTTTTATTGAAAAGGGGAGAACTTTAGTACCTTTTAGATTTTTAAGTGAATCCCTAGGTTGTAAGGTTGAATGGGATGATGATTTAAAAAGCGCAATTTTTTACAATACGGCTTATGTAGAAAATCATCCGGAAAAGTTTATCAAATAGTGTAGTAACATAGAATTGTATATTAATTATCCATAAAGAAAAGATTTATAAGACTAAACATTAGCGAAATTGCTAAATGTTTAGTCTTATCATGTTATGGAAATATGGTTGTTTTATATTTCTTATATTACAAAAATTTTTCAACAAGTTGTGGTATTTTACCTGTAGCAGTTTCTATCGCGTCTTGACGTTCTCCTTCTGTCGTACCGGTGCCGTCAACTAACAGTTCGTAAAAGGTATTGATACCAATAAATTTCATGATATCATGTACATAGTTCAGTCCTTTAGAAAGGGCCGGTTTTAATAACCATGGAACGTTGGCGCCGGAAGATTGAACATAAATAAATACTCTTGGCTTATCATCCATAAGACCATAGGGCTTATTGTTTTCAAAGGCGATTGTCTTTCCAGCCTGGATAATACAATCTATATATTCCTTTACAGGAGCTGGAAATGATAAACTCCACATGGGAGCTGCAAGAACATAAATGTCGGATGCTTTAAACTGATCACACAGCTGTTCGATTTTAGCAATTTCTTTTTGTTCCTCTGAAGTAAGTTTACTTCTGGCCTCAGAATTAACAATTGCACTTCTACTTTCAAAATAGCAGCCTTTTAACTGGGGAATATGTTCTTCATACAGATTTAATTCCTCTAGTTCCACATCTTCTATTTTTTCTAAGATTGCATTGACTAAATTTCTACTTACCGTCCTGCTTGAGGACTGTTCTTCAGCCTTTGAATTTGCGATAATATAAAGTAATTTTTTCACACATTTCACCTTCTGTACATTATTGAATACTAAACTATTATGTGTCTTCACAACACGCTTTATTCTTTTTTCTATGGTGTTAATAGGCTCGATGGTTATACATATGTGATGGCGAAGCAAATTTTCTTGATGTTAAGGAAATTATGATAGTTTTGTATTTATTACTGCGTTTAAAACCGTATCTAATAACACAAATCTTAATTCTCAAAAAAACAAAAAAAAATTTAATTGTTGTTGTACTATGAAATGTGGCCTAAAATGAAATTGTTATAAATTTAACAAACAATTTTTCCGGAATAACCATAAATTTTATGTTACTCAATATCCGGTTGAAAGTGAGGGATTTGTATGGCAGAAAAACTAAAAGACATAATAGATAGACATAATGGAAAAAAATCATCTTTAATAATGGTACTTCAAGACATACAAAAAGAATACAGATATTTATCTGAAGAAGCTTTAATGCTTGTTGCAAAGAGGATGAAGATTACGCCGTCAAAGGTATTTAGCGTAGCAACCTTTTATGAAAACTTTTCCCTTGAGCCTAAGGGTAAGTACGTAATTAAAATTTGTGACGGAACCGCATGTCATGTAAAAAAATCTATTCCTATCTTAAATGCTTTAAGAACTGAGCTTGATTTAAGTGAAGAAAAGAAAACTACCGACGATTTACTATTTACTGTTGAGACGGTATCTTGCCTTGGGGCATGTGGCTTAGCACCAGTAATAACTATAAATGACAAAGTATATCCTAAGGTGACTCCTGAGCATGTATTAGAACTGCTTGATGGTATAAGGAAGGAGGAAGAAAAATGATAATAAAGAGTGTCAAGGAATTAGAAGAAGCTTCAATAAAGCTTCACGAAAAACTTGATTTGCAGGAAATAAAAGTTTTAGTTTGTGGAGGAACAGGATGTGTGGCAACCGGTTCAATAGAAATATACGAAAGATTAACTGAGCTGGTTAAAAACAAAGGACTTCTGACAGATGTAAAACTAGAGGAAGAAAAGAAAGGTATAGGTGTAAAGAAAAGCGGATGCCATGGTTTTTGCGAAATGGGTCCATTAGTAAGAATTGAACCCTTCAATTACTTATATATTGGTGTAAAAGTAGAGGATTGTGAAGAGATAGTCGAAGAAACTTTAATAAATAGAAAACCAGTAACAAGGCTTATGTATAAATATTCAACTCTTATAGACGAAGTGAAAGAGGTAAAATCGAGTCGGGCTAAAAGCCAGATGGAGTTAACAGAGAAAATTTATGAAACACAGGAGTCAATTCCCTTTTATAAAAAGCAGACAAGGATGGTTTTAGAACACTGTGGCAGTATCGATGCTGAGGCAATAGAGGAATATATAGCAAAAGGCGGTTACAAGGCTTTAGCAAAGGCTTTAACAAAGATGACTCCCGATGAAATCTGTAAGGATATTATAGCCTCAAACTTAAGAGGAAGAGGTGGTGGAGGTTATCCGGCGGGAAGAAAGTGGGCTCAGGTTTTAGCACAGAAGTCTGAAATTAAATATGTTGTGTGTAATGGAGATGAAGGTGACCCTGGAGCCTTTATGGACAGAAGTCTTATGGAGGGAGACCCTCACAGAGTTATAGAAGGCATGATAATTGCCGGATATGCTACAGGAAGTTCAGAAGGATATATTTATGTGAGGGCTGAATATCCCTTAGCAGTTGAAAGAATTAATACGGCGATTGAAAAGGCGAGAAGCTTTGGAATTTTAGGTAAGAATATTTTGGATTCTGGCTTTGATTTTGATATACATGTAAACCAGGGTGCCGGTGCTTTTGTATGTGGAGAAGGGAGTGCGCTTACCGCTTCGATAGAAGGAGAAAGAGGTATGCCAAGAGTTAAGCCCCCCCGTACCGTTGAAGCAGGACTCTGGGCAAAACCTACTGTTTTAAATAATGTTGAAACCTTTGCCAATGTACCGCTTATCATATCAAAAGGTAGCTCATGGTATAAATCCATAGGCCCGGAGAAAAGTCCGGGAACAAAGGCTTTTGCAATAACGGGAAATGTTAATAATACAGGACTAATAGAAGTTCCGATGGGCACAAGCTTACGTGAAGTTATTTTTGACATAGGGGGAGGAATTAAGGGTGGCAAGAAATTTAAAGCTGTGCAGATTGGAGGTCCTTCTGGAGGATGTCTTGTAGAAGAACACTTAGATATGCCGCTAGACTTCGATTCTCTAAAGAAAGTGGGCGCAATGATCGGTTCTGGTGGTCTGGTAGTTATGGATGAAGATACTTGTATGGTTGAAGTTGCAAGATTTTTCATGAACTTTACCCAGAATGAATCCTGTGGTAAATGCGTTCCGTGCAGAGAAGGTACAAAAAGAATGCTGGAAATTATGGAGCGTATAGTTTCTGGAAAGGGAACTTTAGAAGATTTGGACTTATTGGAGGAATTGGCAGATACGGTTAGCAGTACTGCTCTGTGTGGACTTGGAAAAACAGCAGCGGGTCCCGTTATAAGTACAATGAAGTACTTCAAGGATGAATATTTTGAACATGTGGTGAATAAAAGATGTCCCACAAAAACCTGCAAAGGTTTGACTTTATTTACAATAGATGAAGATTTGTGTAAGGGCTGTTCGAAATGCCAGAGGGTATGTCCCGCAGGAGCAATTCAAGGAAAAATAAAGGAAACATTTAGGATAATTGGGGACAGATGTATAAAATGTGGTGCATGTATTGATGCATGTCCTTTCAAGGCTATAAAGGAGGTCTAAAAAATGGCGGGTACTATGATTATAGATGGTCGTAGAATTGAATTTGAAAATGAAAAGCATTTGCTTGAAGTTATACGCAAGGCGGGAATAGAGCTTCCTACCTTTTGTTATCACTCTGAATTGAGTGTTTACGGCGCATGTAGGATGTGTATAGTAGAGGATAAATGGGGTAATATTCTGGCATCCTGTTCTGAAATCCCAAAGGATGGGATGGAGATTTATACTAATACCCCAAAAATTCAAAAACACAGAAAAATGATTCTTGAACTGTTGCTTTCAAACCATGATAGAGATTGCACAACCTGCGAAAAAAATGGAAAGTGTAAGCTTCAGGAATTGGCATATAAGTTTGGAATCAGAGGATATAGATTTAAGGAATTCAATGGCAAACAGGAAATAGACAACAGTAGTAAATCAATAGTACGTAATCCAAATAAGTGTATTGCCTGTGGAGACTGTGTGAGGGTATGCGAAGAGGTACAAGGTGTTGGTGTACTTGGATTTGCCTATAGAGGTTCAAAACTTATGGTTACACCAGCTTTTAATAAAAAGCTTGCAGAGGTAGATTGTGTAAATTGTGGCCAATGTACAAGGGTTTGCCCTACAGGAGCTATGATAATAAAGGATGAAACAAATAAAGTTTGGAAGGTATTGCATGACAAGAAGAAAAGAGTAGTTGCCCAGATAGCTCCGGCAGTTAGGGTAGCTATTGGAGAAGAATTTGGTCTTGAAGCAGGGGAATTGAGTATAGGCAAAATAGCTGCAGCATTAAAGCGACTAGGATTTGATCAAGTATACGATACTGCTTTAGCAGCCGATTTAACAGTTATGGAGGAGTCAAAGGAATTCTTTGGACGGATTGAGTTAGAAAAAAACCTTCCTATTTTTACATCTTGTTGTCCAGCATGGGTAAAGTATGCAGAACTCAAGCATCCAGAACTGTTAAATAATATTTCTTCATGCAAATCCCCTCAACAAATGTTTGGTACAGTTATAAAAGAGTTTTTTAAAAAGACCGACATAGCTGAGGAGAAAGAGACGGTTGTAATATCTATAATGCCTTGTACTGCTAAAAAATTCGAAGCATCACGTTCTGAAAACAAAACCGATGCAATATACGATGTAGATACGGTTATTACCACACAGGAATTAGCTGCTATGATACGTGAAGCAGGAATAGTGTTTAACGAGCTTGACCCGGAATCGTTGGATATGCCTTTAGGCCTTTCGAGTGGAGCCGGTGTTATGTTTGGTGTGACGGGTGGTGTAACAGAGGCTATAATTAGAAGATGTCTTATCGAAAAAACTTCCGAAAGCCTCAGGGAGATTTCCTTCAAAGGTATAAGAGGTATGAGTGGAATAAAGGAAGCTTCCTTTGAAATAGATGGTAGAACATATAATTTTGCTATGGTGCATGGACTCGGAAACGTAGAAAACATTATTGAGATGATCAATAGTGGTGAAAAAAGCTATGATTTTGTTGAGGTAATGGCATGTCAGGGAGGCTGTATTGGTGGGGCCGGTCAGCCAATACCAAAGAATTATCATGCATCGAATAAAAGAGCAAAGGGAATCTACAATGCTGATAGTATCTCTCAGATAAAGCGTTCGGAAGAAAACCCTATGGTCATTGCACTATACAATGGTTTGCTAAAAGGAAAGCACCATTTGTTACACACAAAAAAAGAAGAGGTGCAGTGAAAGCGGCATAATTGAGCGGGGCAGTTGCCTCCATATGTTAATTATTTATTAAAGGAGTGGTAATTATGGTAACCATTCATGTGTGTATTGGAAGTGCATGTCACTTAAAAGGTGCTTACAATGTAATTGACAAATTGAATCAACTCATTGAATCGGGGAAACTCACAGACAAAATAGAAATTAAAGCAGCTCTCTGCCTTGGGAAATGTACAGAAGCAGTTTCTGCAAGGATTGATGACGAAGAGAGGATTATTTCCATTACTGAAAAAAATACTGAAGAATTCTTCAAAATAGAGGTTTTAAGCAGGTTGTAAGAATTTTTGGTGTCCTTTGTTTTAATAGTCACATTTGGCAGTAGGAAAATTAGCACAAGATATTGATAAAAAATTAACAAAGGTGTATAATTAAATTGTTAATATATTAACAATTGCTTCAAGACACTACTGGAACATGACTTATGGAGGTTCTCGTGATTAAAGTATATATTTGTGTAGGTTCATCATGTCATTTAAAAGGGTCATACCATATAATTAAAACTTTTGAAAGTATGATAAAGGAGCACAACCTTAAAGATAAAGTTGAGATTAATGCTTCTTTCTGCCTTGGACAATGTACTAAAGGTGTGGCAATGAAGGTAGAGGATGAACTAGTGGATAATGTGAATGTATCTAATGCTAAGGAGATATTCGAAAAATATATAATGGGAAGGATTTAACATGGGTGTTATTCAGTTTAAAGAGGCAAATTGCAAAAATTGCTACAAGTGCATAAGGAGCTGTCCTGTAAAGGCTATAGCATTTCAGGATGATCAGGCAAAGATCATTGAGGAAGCCTGTACATTGTGTGGGAATTGTCTTTTGGTATGTCCTCAGAATGCAAAAACTGTAATAAGTGACATGGAAAAGGTTAAGGGCTTTTTAAGCAAAAATGAAAAGGTCTATGTAAGCCTGGCACCTTCCTTCGTTTCAGCATTCAGAGTGAACGATGAAAGAGTTGTTTTTCAAGCATTAAAAAAACTTGGGTTTACTCATGTGGAAGAAACAGCAGCTGGAGCTTCCTTTGTTTCTACGGAATATGAAAAACTAATAAAAGAAAAAAAGATGAGAAACATTATAACCTCAGCGTGTCCATCTATAGTATATTTGGTACAGAAATATTATCCGGAAGTGATGGAAGATCTTGCGCCGGTAGTATCTCCAATGATTGCTCATGCCAAAATGATGAAATGTATGTATGGTCCAAGGATAAAGGTAGTGTTTATAGGTCCCTGTATTTCTAAGAAGGAAGAGTGTAATGATTTGCAAAATCAGGGATTGGTTGATGCAGTTATCACTTTTGAGGAATTGGAAAAATGGTTTGAGAGTGAAAATATAGATTTAAATGTATATGAAGAATTTGAAAATAAAAGTATAAAAAACGCAGCAGCAAGATTTTATCCTGTACCGGGAGGAATTTTAAAAACCATTGGTACTGCGGAGAGAAAAAATTATAAATGTGTCAGTATAGATGGAATTGATCGGTGCATGCAAATACTTGATTCCATAAAAAACGGAGAAACAAAGAATTATTTTATTGAAATGAACAATTGTGCCGGTGGTTGTCTTGGAGGACCATGTATAAAGAATCTTACAGGAGGCTATCTTGAGGCAAGAGATCGGCTCATTGACTACGTTAAGAAGAGCAGTAGAAATATCGGGACTGATATTTTACAGGATGCTAAAGTAAGCCTTTCAAAAGTATTTGTCAATATGTCAAAAGAGGACAAAATTCCCGATGAGGATACTATTCGGGATATATTGAGTGAGACAGGAAAATTCAGCACTGAACAGGAACTTAATTGTGGCGCCTGCGGTTATTCAACATGTAGGGAAAAGGCTATTGCCGTGTATAACAGAAAGGCACAGATATATATGTGTTTGCCTTACATGAGGGAGAGAGCCGAATCCATTTCAAACATTATAATCCATTCTACACCGAATGCAATAATTGCTTTAAACAGGGAGCTTAAGATACAGGAGTGTAATTATTCTGCAAGAAACTTGTTTAAGTTTGGCAGTGAAGATGTGTGCGGCAAATATATATATGAAGTTTTAGAGTGTAGTGACTTTATTGAGGTTAGAGAAACCGAGCAGAATATATTTAATAGAAAATATTATTATGAAAAGTATGATGTAACAGTTGAACAATCTATTATATATGTAAAGGAACATGACCTGGTGGTTGCTTTTATTCGTGACATAACACGGGAGGAAAAACAAAACAGGCAAATTTACAAAGTTAAGTGCGAAACGGTGGATATAGCACAAAAGGTAATAGAAAAGCAAATGAGAGTTGCACAGGAAATTGCAAGCTTACTGGGTGAGACAACCGCTGAAACAAAAGTTATACTTACAAAACTTAAAAACTCTATTTTATCGGAAACCGGTGATGGCAAATGAGTATTTATGTAGATACATGTTATGAAAGTCTTAATAAATTCAATGAAGAACTTTGCGGTGACAAAGTTGAAATAATCAGAAGTGACAACTCTAGTATCATAGTATTGGCTGATGGTCTTGGAAGTGGAGTTAAGGCAAATATACTTGCTACGCTTACCAGTAAGATTATAGGGACTATGCTAAGCAACGGGTTAAGCCTTGATGAAGCTGTTGAGACAATTGCAAGTACCCTGCCTGTTTGTAGGGAGAGGGATATAGCGTATTCAACCTTTTCCATTCTTCAGATAATGGACTCGGGAGAGGGGTATCTTGTTGAGTTTGACAATCCTTCGGTGTTTTTTATGAAGAGGGGAAAGCGGTCGGAACTTGATAAGCAGACAAGGGTGATTAATGGTAAGCTGGTAACAGAAAGTAGGTTTAAAGTCAGTTATGAAGATTTATTTATTTTAGTCAGTGATGGTGTCATTCATGCAGGAGTTGGTGCTACACTAAATTTAGGCTGGCAGTGGGATAATGTTCGTGAATACATTGAACGTACTTATAAATCTGATTTATCAACTAAAAACATAGTTAAACTGCTTTTATCGGTATGTGAAAACTTATATGCAAGGAAGCCGGGGGATGACACTACCGTTGCTGCAATAAAGATAAGAAAGCCAGTTGTTGTAAATGTAATGATTGGACCACCTGTCGACAAGGACGAAGATAGAAATGTAGTTCAAAGGTTTTTTGACGGTGATGGAAAAAAGGTGGTATGTGGTGGTACAACTTCACAAATCGTCAGCAGGGTATTGAATAAAAAAATAACTACCAATATTAAGTATTATAATCCACAGGTACCACCTACAGCAGAAATTGAAGGCATTGATCTGGTGACGGAAGGAGTATTAACCTTTGGTAAAGCTTTGGAGTATGCAAAAAAGTATTTGTCTACAGGTTCAAATATAAAGGATTTAATTGAACTTGGGAAAAAAGATGGGGCTTCAAGGTTGGCAAAGCTGCTTTTGGAAGAGAGTACAAAGGTAAACTTCTTTATAGGTAGGGCAATTAATCCCGCACATCAGAATCCCGAATTGCCATTGGACTTAGGTCTTAAAATAAAGCTGGTTAATGAGATGTCCGATTGTCTTAAAACCTTAGGTAAGCGTGTAGAAATAGAGTATTACTGATAATGGGATTGCTGAAAAACAACTATTAACTGCCATTTCTAAAAAAATGAATTAATGGACATTGTACCGTTAATATCAAATAGGTCGTTTTTAGAAATGGGCTAAGAGGTAGAAATATGCCAGTTAAAACAATATCATTAAAACTTTATAAGCCTTCTAAAAGGAAGAAAGAAATAATTGATAAGGCTGTCTATAACTATTCAAAAGCCTTTGTTTTTCTAATGGAGAAAGCGCGCTATGCTATAGAGACCAGAAAAGATAAGTTTTTTGAAGAAAGTGGAGGCTATAAGGCTTACGGGGTTGCAAAATGGGTGAACAAAGAGATGTTAAAACAGCTCAACAAGTTTGATGTGGAGCCCTTTAAGGATTCGCTTGTTTTAGATTTTGGAATGACAATGGCGAGTTACTTGAATTTGAGGGGTGTTGATAGCACTGCTGGTTTTCCGGAAGGGGGAGTTAGGCCGGTCTACTTTTGCAGGTATGATACAACCCGGGATTATTCTATTTTGTACGATGAGATCAAACATAGATATTATGCAAAGTTATATCTAATGAATTCAAGGGATGAATTTAGAAGTGATTTGCAAAACTCAGGAACTATGAAACTGAAATATTTAGGTAGGAAAGAAGAGTATTTAGAGCTAACCAGTAGAAAAGAAAGATATATTTTAGTTCCGTTGTGCTTTGGAAAATGGCAGGAAGGATATTTAAAGCAGGCAATAGGATGTACAGGTATCATGAAGACAGCACGTCTTATCAAAAGAAAAAATGAGTACTATCTGTCGATATCCATAGATTTAGAAGACAGTGTTGCCATTGAGACAATAAACTATCTTGGGATATCGAGGGGAATTAAAAACGAAATCAACTATACGATTGTTTCAATGTGTGATGGATTTGAAGGTACGACCGGGTATATTAATTTTAACGGTATTGACAAAAGTACAAGCAATTATATTCATGAAATGAGCAGTACAATTGCAAAACTTGCAGCGGATAATAAGGCGCAGGTGATTTTGGAATCCTTGAATATAAAGAATGACAGGTTGAGTTATAGTGATGAATTTAAGCCGGCAATAGGTGCGGGAATTTATAATAAAATGATAAGACTTATAGAGTATAAATTAAAGAGCTATGGGTTGCCGCCTCCTGTTCAAGTGAGTTCGGTGGGTATTTTCTACAGATGCCCTGCGTGCGGAAATTTCAGCTATAAAAACAGACAGTCGGAAGCGCTGTTTATATGTACTAGTTGCGGTACAGTTAAGGATATTGACCAGCTTGGAAGTATAAATGTAGCAAGGAAGCTTATGGAGTATGAAAAAACTACAATAAAGATGAATGCGCAAGTAATTGGTGATAAAGTTAAGGTGAGCAATAGGATTCTTGAAATGGAGTTTATGCTCGATCATGACATGTTGTTTTTCGAAAGACTTGTTGAAGAATTGAAAAAGAGAGTTGAAAGTTTTGAGAAGGATAAACCTCCTTTCGCTAAGGACGGCAATTTAAAGAAAAGACTGAGTTTGATGAGGAAAATCAAAAATGCTATTGATTTAAGAAGCATTATAGAAATTGTATAACATTTTTTAAAATATTTTGGTGTTTTAGCTGTCGCACCATAACCGTTTAAGGTTTAATACTTACAGAGTAAGCACAATGTTTCATTGTGAAAGACAGCTATCTAAAAAACCCAAAAAAACTTAATATAATAGCTTTACACCTGATGTGGATTTGATATAATGAGAATATAGTTAAAAAAATAACGAGGTTGGATTATGGAAAAGGAAAATAAGGTTGCTGTTATTGGTATAGTAGTTAATAACCGTGAGGAAACGTCTAAAAAAGTCAACGATGTATTGAGTGCTTTCGGATCGATTATTGTGGGCAGAATGGGCATACCTTACAGAGAAAAGGAGATTTCGGTTATATCAATAATTGTAGACGGCACTAATGATGAGATTGGCGCATTAACTGGTAAACTTGGAAATATTAAAGGAATTAAAGCAAAAGTTGCTTTAACATATTAATCAGGTGGTACTTATAATTTAATAGTTTGCATCTGAGATACGGGGTTTAGACCTAATATCGAGGATAATAATCGGCTGGGTAATACGAGAATAGTTTCGTAAAAGCCTATATAAGCCTGACGAGATGGAGTATATCTTATCGAAGGGGGAACGGATATGATTTGTGTATTTGTGAACTCTTCCTGACTTTATTTTAAGTCTATGAAGAGTTTTTTTAATTGAGAGAGTAACGTAGAAATTTTAATTATCAGGAGGTCAAATAATGAGTGAGTTTATAAATGAAAGTAAAATTTTTTCTATACTTGAAGCATCGGCAAATCCCGATAAGGAACAGGTTAGAGAAATTATAGCAAAGGCTAGGGAATGTAAAGGTCTTACTTTAGAAGAAACGGGAAAGCTGTTGTTTTTGGAAGATAAAGATTTGCTAGAAGAATTATATCAGGCAGCAAAATATATAAAAAACAAGATTTATGGAAAAAGAGTTGTACTGTTTGCGCCTTTATACACCGGTAACGAATGTGTAAACAACTGTCTTTATTGCGGGTTTAGAAGAGATAATACAGAATTACATAGAAAGACTTTAGAGCTATCTGAAATTGTAAATGAGGCTAAAGCCATAGAGAAGCAAGGCCATAAAAGGCTTCTATTGATATGCGGAGAACATCCTAAGACAGATGTAAAGCATTTTACAAAGGCCATGGATGCTATATACAAGGCAACCGATATAAGAAGAATTAATATCGAGGCGGCGCCAATGACGGTTGAGGATTACAGGGAGTTAAAACAAGCTGGAATAGGTACTTATGTTATTTTTCAGGAGACTTATCACCGGGAAACCTATAAAAAAATGCACCCGGTAGGAACAAAAGCCGATTATGATTGGAGATTAACTGCAATAGACAGGGCTTTTGAAGGTGGAATAGATGATGTTGGTGTAGGAGCTCTGCTTGGACTTTATGACTATAGGTTTGAGGTTTTAGGTCTTTTAATGCACTGTATGCACTTTGAAGAACGCTTTGGCGTAGGTCCTCATACAATTTCGGTGCCAAGACTTCGTCCTGCTTTAGGGTGGGGATTGGGTGATATACCTTATCTTGTAAATGACGAGGATTTCAAAAAAATTGTAGCAATTTACAGATTGTCGGTTCCGTATACGGGAATGATTCTTTCTACAAGAGAAAAGGCAGAGTTTAGAGATGAACTGTTGAGTTTGGGTATTTCTCAGATAAGTGCAGGTTCAAAGACAAATCCCGGTGGTTATGAAGAAAACGATGACAAGGCAGATCAGTTTGAAATCAGTGATAACAGAAGTCTTCCTAAAATGCTTGAGACCATTTGTGACAAGGGATATATTCCGAGTTTTTGTACAGCCTGTTACAGAAGGTGTCGTACAGGAGAACACTTTATGGAATATGCAAAAGAAGGAGAAATACATGAATTCTGTCAACCTAACGCCATACTTACTTTTAAGGAAAATCTCATAGACTATGGAAATAACGTGCTTCGTGAGAAAGGTGATTTGATAATACAGAAGGCTTTAGATGAAATAGACGATGAGCACATGAAAGTTGAAACCATAAAAAAATTAAAACAGATTGAAGAGGGTAAGAGAGACCTTTACTTCTAATGTTTTTTAACAGTAGTAATTTCTAGTCTTTCATAATTTTTAAATATAGGATTAGGAACTTGTTTTTTAGGTGATTTAAAAAGTATACCGGTTGAAAGGAAGTGTTATTTTGGATACTAAATACTATTTGATTATGGCTCAAAATTCGTCAGAAATGCTTGTTATAAATAAACTTCTAAATGAGAATAAAATAGAAACAGATCTTGTACCCGCACCACCGGAGTGGGGAACTGTATGCGCAATTGCAATCAGGATTAACGAGAATGAGCTGGAGAGATCAAAGAATCTGCTTCAATTAGCTGATATTCATACTGCTAAAATATTAGAGGATCGCAAATTGAAGCTTCAGGGTCTTTTAGACAGAAAGCTCGGTTTAGTTGTATCTGAGAAATTTATCAATATCCTTAAAAAAATTGAAAACGGCGAGGAGCTTGAAAAAGGAGAGATAGTATATCTTTTAGCCACCGACAAAAAAAGGGAAATTGACACAATATTTGCTGCTGCCGATCGTATCAGAAAAGAGACGGTGGGCGATGTAGTGGAAATAAGAGGGGCAATTGAATTTTCCAATTACTGCAGAAAGAACTGCAAATACTGTGGTATTGGAGGAAAAAACTCTGAGGTTAAAAGATATAGAATGAGTGAAGAGGAGATAATGGAGGTTGTTGAGTATCTTCAAAGCATTGGACTTAGGACTGTAATACTTCAGTCGGGAGAAGATCCTTACTGGACTACACCAAAAATAGTGGGCATTGTAAGGAGAATCAAAGAAGCTACAGGAATGAGAATAACTTTGAGTGTCGGTGAAAAGTCATATGAAGATTATGCCCAATTTAAAGATGCGGGTGCCGACAACTTTCTTTTAAAAATTGAAACTACAAATAGAGACATCTTTAAAGAAATTCACCCCGATGACGACTATGACAGAAGGCTTCAGTGTTCTAAATGGTTAAAGGAGCTAGGGTATATCAATGGGTCGGGGAATATTATAGGACTTCCCGGTCAGACGGTAGAAGATATAGCCGGCGATATCGAATTTTTTAGGGATATGGGCATTAATATGATTGGTATAGGTCCCTTCATTCCTGCTAAGGGTTCAGCTTATGAAAAGCTTTCTCCCGGTGATATAGCACTTACACTTAGGACGGTGGCGGTTACAAGAATTGTCTGTAAGAAGGTTTATATCCCTTCTACAACAGCTCTTGCATCGCTTAGTAAAGATGCACAAGTGTGGGCATTGAATGCAGGGGCAAATACTATAATGCTAATAAATACACCAAAAGAGTATAGGTCGAGTTACAATATATATGACAATAAGAATATGGTGGACGTGGATTCTGCTGTTTATGCCGTTGAGAAGGCAACAAACAGGAGGCTTCCTTCATATTTAAAGCTCCCAAATTTGAATTTGGAGGTTAAACAGAGGGAGGTACGCTCATGAGAACAGAGCATGACCTTTTAGGAGAAAAAAAACTTGGTGAGGAATGCTATTACGGAATACATACCTTAAGAGCATTGGAAAATTTCAATTTATCGGGAAGGTCAATTCATCCTAAGCTTGTAGATGCAATGGTGACGGTTAAAAAAGCATGTGCCATGACAAATTGTGAGGTTGGAGTTCTAGATAAGAGCATTGGTACAGCCATAATTGAAGCTTGTGATGAAATACTTTCAGGAGCACTTAGAGAGCAGTTTGTAGTAGATGTAATGCAGGGTGGAGCAGGGACTTCTGCAAACATGAATGCAAATGAGGTTATTGCCAACAGGGCAATAGAACTGTTAGGAGGAAAAAAAGGCGATTATAGTTTGGTACACCCTCTAGACCATGTGAACATGTCTCAGTCAACTAATGACGTATTTCCAACAGCAGTCAGAATTGCCGCAATCAGGTTGCTAAAACCTGTGAGTGAGCTTTTTGCAAGCCTTCAGACCGTCCTCCAGGAAAAAGAAGAGGAATTCAGTTGTATATTAAAGGTTGGAAGAACCCAATTGCAGGATGCAGTACCGGTAATGCTCGGACAGGAGTTCGGAGCGTGGGCGCAAGCTGTTGCAAGAGACCGTTGGAGGCTTTATAAGGCTGAGGAAAGGTTGAGGCAGGTGAATTTAGGAGGCACTGCCGCAGGCACAGGAATTAATGCTCCTAAAAAATACATTTTTATGGTGGTGGAGAAATTAAGGGAATTAACAGGAATGGGCTTAGCGAGGGCAGAATATATGATGGATCCAACACAGAATGCCGATGTGTTTGTGGAGGTTTCCTCTCTCTTAAAGACCTCAGCTGTAAATCTTTCAAAGATAGCTAATGATTTAAGACTTTTAGCGTCAGGACCAAGAGCGGGGATAGGCGAAATAATTCTTCCAGCTGTTCAGGCCGGTTCATCGATAATGCCCGGGAAGGTAAATCCTGTTATACCGGAAGCCATCAACCAGATAGTTTTTAAGGTTATTGGAAACGATACCGTGATATCTATAGCTGCACAATCGGGGCAGCTTGAACTTAACCCTTTCCTTCCGGTTATAGCTGATAACCTTTTTGAAATATTGGACTTGATAAGAAATGGTTTGGAGACATTTATTAATCGCTGTATAAAAGGTATAAGGCCAGATGAGGAAAGGTGCAGATATTTAGTGGAAAATAGTTTTACTTTATGTACGGCCCTTACATCGCATATTGGCTATGACAAAGCCTCAGAGGTTTCAAGAGTTTGCATTGAGAGTGGCAGAACATTGAGAGAAGTGATTATTGAAGAGGGCATTTTAGATGAAGAGACTTTAAGTTCAATACTAAATCCAATTGATATGACAAAGCCGGGTATACCCGGAAAGAAAGGTGGAAGCTGGAATGAATAATACTCCTATGGGAAATAGGCTTCATATAGCCATATTTGGAAGGCGAAATGCGGGAAAGTCGACTTTGATTAATGCCCTTACCGGACAGGATATTGCAGTGGTATCGGAGGTTCCCGGAACTACGACAGACCCTGTTTATAAGACGATGGAGTTACTGCCCTTAGGTCCTGTTGTGATTATTGATACTGCAGGAATTGACGATGTGGGTGATTTAGGAAACTTACGAATGGAAAAAACATATGATGTCTTAAGAAAGACAAATTTCGCTATATATGTGGTGGATGCGGAAGAGGGAATAACTGAATTTGACAGAAAGTTCATAGAAGAAATAAAAAGCAAGGAAGTAGCAATTGTTGCAGTCCTAAACAAAAGTGACAAGAGAAGAATAGAACAGACTGAAATTAATGAGTATAAAAAGAAACTAGGAGTACCAATATGTGAGCTAAGTGCAATCAATAAGAGCGGGATTGAAGAATTAAAACAACTTATTGCCAAGCATGCAAAATTTGATGAAGCTGATCTTACCCTTGTAGGGGATTTAATAAATCCCGGTGACGTTGTTGTTTTAGTAACGCCAATAGATAAAGCTGCTCCTAAGGGGCGCCTGATTTTACCTCAGCAGCAGACCATTAGAGATATAATAGAAAATGATGCAATAGTTGTAGTTACAAAGGAGTATGAGTTGAAGGAAACCTTTGAGAGTTTAAGAAAAAAACCATCCTTGGTTATTACAGACTCCCAGGCTTTCTTGAAGGTATCAGCCGATACGCCGGAGGATATAAGACTTACCTCCTTTTCAATACTTTTTGCAAGGTATAAAGGTGAGCTTATTGAGATGGTAAAGGGACTAAAAAAGATTGAGAAGCTTAAAGCAGGTAGCAGAGTATTGATTGTAGAAGGCTGTACTCACCACCGACAAGCAGATGATATCGGAAAAGTAAAGATACCAAGATGGATAAGGCAAATGTCCGGTGCACAAATAGAATTTGAATGGGCATCAGGAACATATTTTCCAAAGGACCTTGAAAGATTTGATCTAATTGTACACTGTGGGGGATGTATGCTAAATAGAATGGAAATGCAATATAGAATAAATCTTTCACGTCAGAAAGAAATTGCTATTACAAATTACGGTATGTTGATTGCATCGGTACATGGAATATTGAATAGGGCATTAAAACCCTTCCCTTCAGTATACATGCTTTTGGAAGAATATATATAAAAAAGGGGAATTTATATGATATATCTTGATAACGCTGCCACTTCCTTCCCTAAGCCCGACAAGGTTTATGAAGAAATGCTTAAATGTATGAAGGAATATTGTGCAAATCCCGGAAGGGGAGGACACGAACTGTCAATCCGGTCGGGTAGGGCTGTTATGGAAGCAAGGGAAGCTATTGCTAAATTTTTTAATATAAAAAACCCCATGAGATTAATTTTTACGAAAAATGCAACTGAAGCATTGAATATTGCCATTAAAGGAGTACTAAAAGAGGGTGATCATGTAATAACTACAAGCATGGAGCACAATTCAGTTATAAGACCTTTAAAGACACTTGAGAAGGATATAGGTGTTGAACTTACTATAGTTCAAGGAAATGAATTTGGTGAAATAAACGCCGAGGAATTGAAGAAAAATATTAAGAGCAATACACGAATGATTGTTTGTACCTTATCGTCAAATGTAAACGGTATAATTATGCCGATAAAGGAAATAGGAGAAATTACCAAAAAAAGTAATATTATTTTTTTAGTTGATGCCTCTCAGGGTGCAGGAACTTTAGAAGTGGATGTAGAATATAACAATATTGATATGCTGGCATTCCCCGGGCACAAGTCCCTCCTTGGTCCACAGGGAACAGGTGGACTATATGTTGCAGAAGGGCTTGAAATAAAGTCAATACTACAAGGTGGAACCGGAAGCAGTTCGGAAAACTTATTTCAACCGGAAATATTGCCTGATGCATTGGAAAGTGGTACACTAAATACTCCTGGTATAGTCGGATTAGGTCATGGTGTAGGTTTTATAAATTCTTTTGGACTGTTGAATATAAAAAATTATAAAAGTTTGTTGGTAAAACAAATATATGATGGACTTTCTCATATAAATGGAGTTATAATGTATAGTAAAAAAGAGTCCAGTAATAATTCCGGTATTATAGCCTTCAATTTTAAAGAAATTGAATCTACTGAAGTTAGTTATGTACTGGACAAAGCTTATGGTATTGCTTCACGTGCGGGACTTCATTGTTCACCTATGGCTCATAAGACTATAGGTACTCTAAAAGGTGGTGTTGTTAGACTTAGTGTAGGTTGTTTCAACACAAAAGGTGAAATTGATATATTATTAAATGCTTTGAAGGAAATATCCGATAGTTTAAAATTGAACGATTAATGATTGACATAATATGTAAGTGCGTAAAATGTTGCTCCATAAAATTTATATGTTGGAAATTCTAAAGGTATTATGTTATAATAATATTTAGAGTAAAAATAAGAATATAGGATATAGAATAAAATCATATCTATATTATATAAGATTCATTTTTTAAAAAATAATATACAGTGCTGAAAGACATGATACTGATCATATATATGTGTTGTGTATTTTGTAGTGTTTGATTATTTAAGGTTACAATGTTAAAAAGATATGGGGTTTGAGGGGGATTATTTGATGCTATTGGATCTGTTTAGCAGTAAAACTTCTATGGTTTGTATTGATGTAGGGTATAGAAATATAAAAGTTGTGGAAGTTTCGGTTAAGAAAAATAACTCTATTTTTATTGAAAACTATGGTATTGTACCTACACCGCAAAACAGTATAAAAAATGGTGCTATATATGATGTAGACACGGTTTTGACATCAATAAAAGCTCTTGTTAAAGATCAGGGTATGAAGGCAAAGAATGCGAAGATAATTATGTCAGGTACAAATATTATTACACGTATCTATTTGATAAACAAGGTTGTTGGTGAAAATGAAGATTTCACAATAAGAAACTCTATGCCTCAATTCTTGCCTGTTGATATAGATAATTACAGAGTTGATTATAAAATCCTTCAAACAATTAAAGAGAGAAATGAAGAAAAATATAAGGTGTTCGTAACTGCAGTTCCTAGGAACATTCTTCAGAGTTATGTTGATGTATTGCAGGGTTTGGACTTAAAGCCTCTGGCTGTTGATATTCCTGCAAACAGTACCGCAAAATTTTTTAACAGAGAAATATATACAAAAGATATGGAAGAGTATTATTCAAAGAGAAAGTATAGAAAAGTTGAAGGTGACACTTATGCAGTTCTAGATTTCGGATCGGAGACGACCATTGTAAACTTCTTAAAAGACAGAGTACT
This sequence comes from Bacillota bacterium, assembly GCA_023421115.1. GTDB lineage: Bacteria > Bacillota > Clostridia > Acetivibrionales > Acetivibrionaceae > Acetivibrio. Next base: position 37,736 of record JAEZUI010000179.1, read on the forward strand.
TGAATTTAATAAGGTTATTCTTTCCGGAAGTTCAAACATGGATGATCACATTTCAAAAGAATTGGGAATACCTTTGATTGAAGCTGAAAAAATCAAAAAGACTTATGGGATGGTACCTCCGAATAATCTTTCAAAGAGAGATCATGTTGTAGCTTATGGCAAGATAAGTGCCTTTATCGAAAGACTTGCAAAACAAATTGTTAAGTGTTTCGAATTTTATATTGACCGTTGTTATGGTACTCCGATATCAAAGATATTTATTATCGGTGGGGGTTCTCAATTAAACGGGCTTAGCCAATACTTGTTCCAGCTCTTTAATGTACCGGTATATCCCGTGGGTCTTCTTAACTTAAAAGGCGTTGAACTTAAGAAGAATCTTGATAAAGATAAGTTGAATTATCTTATTAACTCAGTTGGAATTTCACTTTAATTTTATTTCTTAAAATAAATGAATTTTAGTACCCCAGTTTAAAAAACTGGGGTATTTGTATATTGTCTTGAATATATTTATAGTAGTATAAAAAATATTAATATTTTTCAGACTTTGATTAGATTTTAGAGTATAATATATTAAAATAGTAAATGAGGTGTTTGTTATGGATCAAAATACATTGAAAAAAATATTATCGTTGGTGTTGATAGTTATACTGTTTATAATTGCCTTCAATCTCGTATCTTGGCTAGCTTATAGATTATTGCCTGTTGCAATACTAATATGTGCAGGATATATAGTTTATAAGTTGTTTAAAAAATAACTCAAAAGGGTTAAAATTAAAAAATAACCTAATCAAATTAGTCTATTTACCTAAAAATGCGATTTATTATAAAAACAGGAGAAAAGTCTCCTGTTTTTATAATAAATCTTTTAGATTTTCCCAGAGTACATCACAAAGTTCGGCAGATTCGTTGTTGTTTCCGTAATCTTCTAAAGAAAAAGCGTTATTGCCTATTTCACAACCTTTTTCATCAAAAGCTGCGGTGATATAAAAGGTTGCATCTTTAAAGTTTCTTCTTTCAAAAATTTCAATCATCTGAGTAATGCTAAAAAGTGGCAGGCAATCTTCCTTACTAAAGGTAGTAGGCCTTTCATAGGCAAATTCAAAATCTTCATCTCCAAATTCTCCGTCAAAATCAAATTCAGACTCTGCTTCTTCGTCAATATTCGATTCCGTACTAGCTAGATCATCATTAATAGTGTTTTCATCGGCGGCTTTATCATCATTTTCAGGACGTCTAATATCAATTAATGTAATATGATTTCGATTTAATATAAGTCCACCCACAACAAAATCAATTTCATCATACTCTTCTGTTTCAGCATTTTTACATATATAGGCTACTGCAAGGTCATACTTTTCCGGGAGCCAGAGATCTCGAAGACCTACTTTTTGACTTTCAGTAAGGCTTTCTAAATCCTTCATTGTGATGTTTCTTTTCATAATGTAATCACCTCATACGTTAATTTTGTATTTCATATGTATTCTGATTGAAAAAGTTGCTTCTATATAAGAAATTTTCCTTATTAATTATAGCAAAGATATAATAAAGTATCAATAATAAGAACCATAATATGTAAAAATGTTGCGTTTCATACCCTAAACTAGGCATTTGTTATTGTTGTACTTAATAACAAACAATAAAATACAAATTTTAATATGATTTGACAAAATACAAAAAAGTGTATTTAATATTAAGTAGAGGTATTAAAATGAAACAATTCTATATGATAGTTTCTTTAGGAAATTAATTCTCTAAATTATTTAAACTGGGAGCTTGTAGAATATTAAAATGAAAAGAGTGAATTGTAATGATTATTGATGTGAAACAAAAACGGTCAAGTATGGGTACAGATTTTGTTTTTTATGTGCCGGAAAATTTAGAGTTATATCATGCAGAGGCAAGACTTGATAGAGAAGGTTCTGATATCGCATTAATACAGAATAATGAACGGATTTTGATGCTCAGTAGTGATGAAGTTCCAATTGATTTGACGGGGATATTGTTTAGAGATAAAGTATTATACAACATAAAAAAGCTTAATGGAGACATATGTGGTGAAATCACATTGAAAGTTGTAAAGAAGTTCCTAGCTAGATATAAATATATCCAAATTAACTTTAATGCGGAGTTGCTAAATTGTTATGAAGTAAATATGGGTAAAGAGGGCAATTTTGTTTGTATATATATAGGAGACCTACAAATTGCATTGATAGATAAGACTAACGTTTCCAATGATAATCTGGACTCTTATAAGATATATTTAAAGGATGAAAAATATATTCAAATAGTATGCTTATATGTTGTATATTATGACCATGCTACATCGGCAAACTATAATGAGTTTACTTATAAGTCAAAGAAGACAAGCTATGAAAACAGCCCTAACAAAGAGTTAAAAAGTAAATACAATCCTCAATTTAAAGAGCAGTGTTAACATGATTTTATTGTCTTTAACCTAAAAATATCGGTTGTAGTATTTTTATTTCGCAGATTATCCTTTTTTAGCAATTTGCCAGGTCAAAAAGAACATCAATACAAATACCGGCGCTAACACTAGAGCATAACCATTTCCTATTAGGAGGTTAATCAACCAAACCCTTATTACATTTCCGCCATCAAGAAAGCTGGTGAATGTACCCTGGTAATTCTCAAGGTTGTAATTAAAACTCGCTGCAAGTTTAGTGTACATTAAAGCCATATTAGAAGCGGAATACAGGTGTATTATAACTATTGGTACTCCAATTAAAAAGGAGCGTACGACATTGCCTTTTGTAGCAGCACAGACAAGAGCAACAGTTCCAACAATATTAACCAAATCGCCAAGGGGAATAAATTTCACACCGGGTAGAATAAAGGCTAGAATCAAAGCAACAGGCATCAATAATATTGCCGTTACCACTACTGAGGGCAAACCTACAAGAACTGCGACATCAAGGGCAATATATGTTTTTCCGATACTGGGAAATCGGTTTTTGATAAAGTCTTTCATTCCATCAGAGATAGGTATTAGTGAAGTTCCTACAATGCTTGCCATTTTGGGTAATATATATATCACCGCAGCAATTCCAAAGGCGAGCTCTGTTATTTTTCTAACCTCGTAGCCTCCGCTTATACCGAGGATAATTCCTATAACGAAGCCAATAATCATAGGCTCTCCGGCAAGCCCTATTTTCTCTTTCATTTTTTCTGGATTAGCATCAACTTTATTAATAAACGGAATTTTATCAATAATTTTATTTCCTATAACTCCAAAAGGAAAATATGCTGCAGCGGATAGTGTAGGTATGGATATACCCTCCATACCTGAAAATTTACTTACCATAGGTGCGCTTAAGTCAGCTATTTTAAGTGTGATTATACTGATTATTATAGTAGCAAGTGTAGCTAGAAATATATTTTGAGTAGCGCTATAAACCAGAGCGCCGGTAAATATAAAGTGCCAGTAATTCCATATATCTATATTTACAGTTTTAGTTAGTTTTGCTAACAGCAAAACTATGTTAACTGCCATGATTATAAGTATAAATAACGGTGCGAATCCGAAATTCCAGGTAATTGCTGCTAAAGGTGGCCAGCCTGCGTCAAGAACATTTAGATGAAGACCTGTTCTTTGAATAAGTGCCTGTATAACTGGTGTTATTATTGCAACAAAATAATCAAATATAATGAATATACCAATAAAGCCAATTCCTATAGTGAAGGCAGATACTATAGCAGTTTTAAGTTTTATTCGAAATACAAGTGCAAGTATAAAAATTATTACTGGGAGTATAACATAGGATTCAAATCCAAGAAAATATAGTGCCGCTTGTCTAATAATTTCCATTAAAGTTCTCCGTATTTATGTTGATTTTTAAACCTTAATATATTATACAATTTTTTCGATATAATACAAGTGTAAAGCGGATAATAGGAAAAAGGCATAATTTTTTAGTGTTGTGAATTTAAGATGAATATGATAAAATATTGTTTTAATTGGTAAAATGTTTATGAGAAATTACCTTGCAGAAATTTGTGAAGTATATTAAATATAATTCCAGTTGGTGTATAAATATACAAATATGCTTAAGTATTGCATAGAAAGGAATAATTATGTTGGATGAATTTCGGAAACCCTATGAATATGAAGAAGAAACAGGAGTTATTTGGTCAATACGTATATTTTGCATACTACTGCTTTCTGTAGAAGTGTTTCTTGGTATAGTATTTATCTTTCAGCTAAACGACTATCTGGCTAGCATTCCGGCAGCTAAGACAATTGCAAGAGTTATGACCTTATTATTTGTTGTGTATATTTTAGTTACAATAATCTTTCTATTTAGATTACATAGACATGCACTAAGTATTGCTAAGAGTTATCTAATCGCTAGATTGTTTTATCTTATACCTTCTATAGTAGTGATTTTCATATATACTATAAATGATAAAAATAAAATTGGCATAGGTTATGGCAAATTTGAGTCTTTGACGGACATTATTTCAATGGTTTTGGTAACTCCGCTTATTTATAGTTTTCTGTTTAGTATATCGTGGTACATCTATTTTAATAAATCAAAAAAAATAAAAGAATCATATGAGGAAATGTGAAGATAATAAATAAAAGTCATAGCGGGTAGTTTTTAGTTTGTGTTTATAAAGTATACAAAGCTAAGGATATAAATTATCTTCAAAAAATATTGGCTTAGTTCTCAAATTGTGGTATTATAAATTTATTCTATATTATATAAAGTGACAAGAATTGCTTAACTTAAAGCAGCTTATGGATTGACTCCTAGCTGCTTTAATAATGTTTAATGTGGGGGTTTTTAAATGTTTGGAAAGAATAATGTTCAGAAAAATTTTAAAAAGCAAATGAAGGAAATTGAAAAGGATTTAAAGTCAAAAGAGAAGCAAGACGAAGGAGTCCTAAGCAATAATCTCTTTAAGCTAAGGTTTTATGGATATACCCATGGTAGCAGAAAAGTTTGGCTTGGAAAAATATTTTCAGGGGGTATTTTTTCAATAATAGGAATTATTTTTGTTATACGATTTATTATGTCTTTAGTTTCGTCCTTTATGTATCAGCCTTATTTAGGATCTGACATGATAAATAGTTATTATGAGGGTGATTATTCACAGGCGGTTATGTACAGTGATAAAGTACTAAAAAAAGATCATTATGATTATAATGCGTTATTGTATAAAGCAAAGTCACTAAGAGCTTTAGAAAAATATGAAGAGGCAATTGAATGTCTTAAAACTCTAGAGAGCACAGGTATAGAAAATAACCCTGAGGCTTTTAAGGAATACGGTAATTGTTATGCGGATTTAGCAAAACATGATGATGCTATAAATTATTATGAGAGAGCAATGGAGATAAATTCTTATGATGATATTGTGGCTGCAGCTTTAGGATGGGAGTATTATTATTTAGGTAAATATGAAAAAGCTTCAGTCTATGCCCAAAAAGCTTTTATCTTGAACAATGAGAACAGGGATGCTAAAAGGCTTATTAATGAATTGGAAAAGGTGTCGCCTGAAATTGAAAAAAAGACGGATGTCGATGGGCAGTAATTTTTTCGTTGATGAAGGCATCAAAATTATAATGAAGGAATTGATGGACTGTTCACAAAGATAGAGGTCTAAAGGTTTTTAAAGAAATTACTTTTAATTAATTAAATCATATGGTATTATTATTCTGATTAATTTTTTTATTTTTGGAGAGGAGGAATTGAAAGGGGTAGTAAAAATATTGTTTGCGTTATAAAGTATTCTTAACACGCATAGACAAAATAAGAACAATTATATTATTTAGATTTTGATGTAAACTTTTTTGCATGTATATTATTATAATGAAGAAAAATATAATTTAACGTCTAAAAATAAAAACAATTTTCGAATAATATATAGATTGTGTATAGCAATTTTACATTTGATGCTAATTTGACACTGTAATCAAAAAGTTGCAAGAATCTCAAAACACTACAGACAAAGAAGAAAGAAGCTTTATTTTATGAAGGGGGAAATGTAATGTTAAAAAAAGTTCAACAAAAAAAAGTACTGGCTCTTTTTGCCACAGTACTATTTATCGGTTCAACGTGTGTGCCGGTTTGTGCCGCTTCGGGGACAGAAATCGATATCAAGGCACAGATAGCTATTACTAATGTAGAGGATGACAATGGGGTAATATACTTCAAAGATCCTAATTTGGAAAGTGCTATACGTTATGAAATTGACAAAGCAGAAGGGGATATTTTAAAGAGCGATGTATTAAATGTTAAGTATTTATATCTCGAAAGCAGCAATATAAGCGATATAACACCTCTTAGTAATTTTGCAAATTTGAATGATTTATATTTAGATAATAACAAGATAAGTGATTTGACTCCGATTGCTAATCTTACAAAACTCAGAGATGTATCACTTAGTAAAAACAATATAAAAGATGTTTCTCCACTTGTTAATCTTAAAAATGTAAATGTTTTGAATCTAAGTAATAATTACATAAGTGATATATCATCAATCAGTAAATTAACCAATATAGAATCGCTTGATTTATCTAATAATAATATAACGGATGTATCACCACTTACTGAGGTTGCTTATATGACATCTTTATCCTTATCCTTTAACTCTGTAACCGATATATTACCACTTGCTGAAATTAAGAGTATAAGAGAATTAAAATTGCAAGGCAATAAAATAGTTGATATTACGCCTTTAAGCAAACTTACAGGTTTAAGTCAACTAGATTTACGAAACAATAAGATAATCGACATATCTTCTCTCGGTAACCTTACAATGCTAAAATCTATATATCTTAGTGACAATGGTATAAAAGATATCTCATCCCTTAGCAAATTAACCAAAATTGAAAGTTTGGAATTGAATAATAATCCACTGAGTAATTCAACAACGCCAGGTGCTGTGCATAAGTCCGATTTGGATTTTTCCGTTAATGGTAAGACTTATGAGGTCTGGATTGTTGATGAAACTCCAATAATCTATGGAGATGTCAATGGAGATAATTTGGTTGATTCCATTGATTGCGGTACACTTATAAATTATTTGCTTGGTAGAACCGATACTCTAAAAAGCAAACAGGCAGCCGATACTAACACGGATGGAGCTATAAATTCTATCGATTGTGCAGTTCTTAGGAAATTTATTATCGGGCAAGTAAAGTTCTTACCAAGTCAAAACTAAGTTTAAGAAAGCCACTGTAAAACGATTTGTTTTACAGTGGCTTTTTTTACTAAAAATTTTCATGACAGATATAAAAAATTATTACAAATAGAGATTATTATTGAAATTGATGATAAAATAAAGGTAAACAAATATTTTAGGGGAGTTGATTTTATGAAAAAAAGGTTTATGATGTTTGTACTTGTCCTGACCTGTATTTTGACATGTTGTAAAGTTGCCTATGGTTTAACTCCGCCGCCTCGGATTGAAGGTACAATATTTTTACCGGAAGGCAAAGTGGCACCACCTGGGGGAATTAAGCTGAAGGTAATTGCGGAAGCCAAGGATTCAGTCTTAACTTTTGAAAGCACGATAAAAGAAGGAGAAAACTCTGCAGATTATTGGTTTACTGTTCTTACCATGGTTGGAGGCTTAGAGATCAGGTGTGAATTAGTAACACCGATTGAAGACTATTATGATGTCAGCTACTATACAGGAAGTAATCAGAAGCCCTTTAAAAGCGATGCTGTAAAGCTTACTGAGATGATAAGTGGCTCCGATCATAATATTACCCTAGTAGAAAGTAAGAAGGTAAAAGGTGAAATAATACTTCCTGATGTTATGCCTGTACAAAAGGACTCGTCTGTTACTCTAAATTTTATTGCAAGAAGTGAAACTCGCATATTAGGTGATGGAGATCCATATTTCAATATATATTTCTCTAAAGATGTGAATGTAGTTATAAAGGAAGGTGAAAAGAGCGGAGAATTTGAAGTTAATCTTCCTGTCTATTCTGATGAATATTTCTATAATTATAGATTAAATGACTATATTTCCGGTGTAAGTCCTACTTCTGATGTGTTTGACATGAATAACAAATTAACAGAAGAAGAGAATATAGAAGTTGTGCTCGATAAGGGAAATGTAATAAAGGGTGTAATAAGACTTCCTGAAGGTGAAGTTGCCGGAAAAGGAGGTTTTCCCGTAACTGTATCTGCAATTTACTTTACCAAACATAATAGTATTGCGGGATTAATAGAACGCCCTAATTATATTGACAGGGAAGTTATAATACCTGAAAGTGAAAACAGCATTAATTATGAAGTTACTGTTTGTCCTCAGTACTCAAAATATTATATGCAGTATAGATTGGATAAAAATACACATATATATAAAGGATACTATAGTCAAGGGGGAACTGTAACCAAGCTAGATAAGGAGAATTGTGCTTTTGTAGTTACCAATGATGTGGATGGAATTGATCTTAGTGTATTAAATGGAGTGAAGCTTTCAGGAAAAATTATATGTCCTGAAGGGGAATTGGCATCAGAAGATTTATCAGGTATATTGATGTTATATAATAATGATTACTTATTAGATTACAAATATTCTATTGAAAAGGGCAGTAGTTTTGCATCATTTGAGTTCATTATACCTGAGGATTTGGAAGATTTGATTTTAAGATATGAAGTAGACGCATCTGAATATGTAGATATGGGTTATTATAACGAAAATGGAACTACATCAATTAATGCAAAAGCTCAAAATCTCAGTGTAAAAAACAGTCCAATTGATAATATACAGTTTTATATTCTACAGAATGAAAAAATAACTGGGAAAATATCTATTCCAGAGGATCTTGTTAGCATTGATAAGTCACAAACATATGTGGTTACTGCATCTGCAAAAAATGCAGAGGGAACCTACGATATAATAAAAAATTCATTTTGTGAGATTTCACCTAATGAACAGAGCGCTTTATTTGAACTATTAATACCAGGAGAATATAAAGAAGTGATTTTATCTTATTCAGTTGCTCCGAATTCAGCTATAGATTTTCCTTTAGTGACTGGCGGTTATCTTGGGGAAGATGGAATGGTGCTAACTGAAGATAAGGCAAAAATAATCAACCCAAGCCAGCTTGGGTCTACAGATATTGAGTTGATTCCAATTAAAGGTGTAAGAATCTCAGGAATATTTACAGTGGACGAAGAGCATCAATATTTAAAAGAAGATAGAATATACATAGGGTATTCTGTTTTGTTTGAAGATGGACAGTCTACAGATATATTAAAAGAGCTATACTGGGTGGATAAAACAGCTGATTCACAGAAATATTACATAGAAATACCACCAAAATTATTTGGCAAAAATTTTAGAATAACATTCTTTTCAGGCGGTTCAGAATCATTTTATTTAGCGGACGACGGCGTAACAGAAGACTTAAACAAGGCAAGAGTATTTACAGTTGATGGCGTTGACATTAAAAACTTGGATATATCATTTGGACACTCATCTTCTGTATTATATGGGGATGTAAACAACGATGGGCTAGTTAATTCAATTGACTTAGCAAAGTTTAGAGGATTTTTGTTAGGGAAATTTGGACAGGATGAAATAGTTACTAAGAATACCGACTTGAATCTAGATGGAGAATTAAACTCATTAGACTTTGGACTGTTAAGAAAGTACTTACTTGGAATGATTCGCGACCTGCCAGTTGTCTCTTCCCCTATCGATCCATATGCGGTTTTATATTATGATTTTAATGACAATAAATTAGGAGAATGGACTTTATCTGCAACTAATGGGGGAAAAGCAGATTACGCAGTAGAAAACGGAAGATTGATATTGCGTGTTCAAGATGGGGGAAGTGATATGTGGGATGTGCGCCTTGATCATAAAATACCTTCTTTAAATGCTGGGAATTTTTACGAAATTGAGTTTAAAGTCACTGCTACAAAGGGTGCAAAAGTATATACAAGGATTGGTGAGGTTCGTGATCCTTATAGAGACGTATGGACTAATAACTGGGAAACATTATTTTTACCAGCAAATAAGGTTGTATCGGTATCGGAAACTTTTAGACCCGATTATACATTTTCCGATGAAGTAGTATCATTTTTTTGGGGGGGTTTATAGCAGGTGAAGTTCCATATGAAGTTTTCATTGATGATGTAGTTATTAGAGCAAAGATGTAATTACAAAATTACAAACATATTCTGTTTCGTTTTTACACTAGTAAAAATAATCGAATACACAGACATTTTTAGTGATTTGACACTTTCTTGACACAATTATATGATACACTTTTGTAGTAGATATTGAGAAAACTGCGAGAATCAAAGTCCATCTGAAAGGTCGGTATAATGGAGTATAGATATAAGATATTAGTTGTAGATGATGATGAATCTATAAGAGAATTAATACAGGTATATCTCGAGGATGATTTTGAGGTGCTTCATGCTGCCTCCGGTAATGAGGCTGTTAAGCTTACGAAAGAGGAAAAGCCATCACTTATGGTACTTGATATTATGTTGCCAAACAAATCCGGATGGGAAGTTTGTAAAGAAGTTCGGAGTTTTTGCAACATTCCAATAATAATGGTTACTGCAAAGGGTGAGGAATATGATAGAGTCCTTGGCCTTGAGTTAGGTGCAGATGATTATATTTGTAAGCCCTTCAGCCCTAGAGAACTATTAGCTAGGGTAAAGGCTCAAATTAGAAGGAGTACTCTTCTTACAGAACAAAATTTTACACAAACTTTAAAGAGTGATGACAGCCAAAGGTTAGCAGAGGATGGAATTGTTGAACTGAGTGGTTTGTTCATAGATCTGAAAAAATATAAGGCAACGCTCTATGGTAATGATATTGATTTGACAGCAAAGGAGATTCAGCTATTAGCATTACTGATGCTTTATAAGGGGCATGTATTTAGTCGTGAACAACTACTGCAAAAGGTATGGGGATTTGACTATGTTGGAGATTCCAGGGCTGTTGATTCGGCAATCAAACGTCTGAGGAAAAAGCTAGGTAGCATCGATAGTACAAAGGAATTTATCCATTCAATTAGAGGTGTAGGGTATAAATTTGAGGTGTAGAGCTCATGAAAACTATTTTTAGCAAACTTTTATTAGGTTTTATTTTTACTATAGTAATTTGTCTTGTAGTTGTCGGAGTCAGTATTTCTTTTATTGTACGAAATTATGCCACAGATCAGAAAGAGAAAGAACTGATTATTAAAGCACAGTATATAGCACAATCAGCCAAACACTTTTTCATAAATGGTGAAAGTCCTCATGAATATATCAATGAAATTAATCGTCTAGATTCCAATCTAGGAACAGAGGTATGGGCTATAGACCATAATGGTGTAGTCATTGCAGCAGCTTCACCCCATATTTATTGTGAAGGTAGTCTCTTGAACCAATCCCAGTTATCAGAAGTGAAATCAGGCAAGCAAAATATTTTTAAAGGCTACTCTGATTGTTTTGAAGATCCGGTTGTAAGAGTGACTACTCCTATAAAGGAAAATGACAAAATGTTAGGTGCAATAATTGTATACTCACCTATAAAAGGTATTGACCAGACTGTTAACGGGTTAATCATATTTATAGTGGTTTGTGTTGTGTTGGCTTTGATTATATCATTATTAATTTGCTATTTTATTACAAAGCGGATTGCAAAGCCCATTCAGAATCTAACTGAAGCATCAAACGCTATTGTAAATGGTAATAGAGATGTTAAAGTATGTACCGAAACAGGATTTAAAGAGTTTAATCAGCTCGCAGCTTCCTTTAATTATATGATAAAGAAGCTTGATGAGAATGATAAGAATATGAAGGATTTCGTGGCTAATGTCTCTCACGAGTTGAAGAGTCCCCTTACTTCAATTAAAGGGTTTACAGAGGCTTTAATTGACGGAAAAGGAAAAACAGAAGAACGAACTAATAAGTTTTTAAATATAATGGATAAGGAATCTAACAGACTAAATAAGCTTGTAGATAACTTGCTAATATTGTGTAGGTCAGATGGCAATATAGGAATTGAACGCCAAAAAGTAAATATAAAAGACACCATTAGCGAAGTGTTGTTGGGTTTTGAAACAAAAGTGAAAGAGAAAGGTTTAAGTATAGATATTGTAAATAACAGCACAACAAATTATGTCATGGCAGATTTTAATTCCTTTAAGCAAATTCTTATTAATTTACTTGATAACGCTGTAAAATACTCTTCTAAAAACAGTAAGATTGTAATATTGATTAGTGATAGTAGGGATAATGTTCAAATATCTGTAAAAGATAATGGACCGGGGATTCCTAAGGAGGATATTCCGTACATATGGGATAGATTTTACCGGGTTGATAAAGATAGAAGCAGGGAAACAGGCGGAACAGGATTAGGACTGGCAATAGTAAAAGAACTTGTAGAAAAAAATGGTGGAATAGTTGAAGTAAATAGCCAAATCGGAATAGGCACAACATTTAGTTTTGAACTCCTAAGAGCAGGTTAAGCTGTTCTTTAGGAGTTTTTTAAATGTTCCATTAATGACACCAACCTGACATGGTTCTGACACATACATTTGATAGAATTCCTTATATATAAATTTTATATTAGGGGGAATTTTATGTACAAAAAGTTATGGGTTATTTTATTGGTGTGTTTACTAATGTTTACCGGATGTGCTTCTCAAAACGGAAGTGCAGCAGAAACTGCAAAACTGACAACTGTTGGTATTAATGCACTGGCAGCAGATCCCGGTGCATATACCGGAAAGTTTCAAATCAAGGGAATAGTTCAGTATTCCGATGCAAAAAATTTCATATTCAGATTGATTGATGAAGAAGAATTTAAAACCTGTGGGCTCGATCCATGTGGAGCAGGAGCTATCGTTACAATTTATACACCTGACTCAACCATGCCGCAAGGCAAAACGCCATCAAATTATGTGTACGATGTAAAAATGCCTAAAGTTGAAGAGTTGGTTACTGTTCAGGGTGAACTTGTAAAATTGGGTGAAGGCTATATGTTTGAAGTGGATAAAGTGCTAAAGGGTTCTAAAACTTTGATTGCAAAGAAATAAGCAATGATTGAAATAGTAATATAAGATGCAATAAAGGGGAAATTGTATGAATTTATATAAGCTAGTTTTTCGTAATTTGTTAGGTAGAAAAAACCGATTTATATTTACTTTAAGCGGAATTACTCTTGGAATAATAGCTTTAGTAGTCCTCATAAGTTTAGGTGCAGGACTTCAATCACAAATACATAAGCAGGCTAACGATTTAGGAGCAAATCTGATTGTTACAGCAAAAGGCTGGTGTGCATATGAGCAGGTAAAGGTTCTAAGCGGAAAGCAGCTGCCCGATGCAATACTTCCGGAAGATGTATCAAAAATTGAAAAAATTCAAGGTATAAAAGCGTATCCGTACTTAACTGTGGGATCTGCCATAAATAACGAACCCGTTTCGGTAACGGGAGCACGTATTTTAGAGGTTAAGGACTTAAAAAAATGGAATATAAGTAAGGGTGATTTCCCAAGCACTTCCGAAAAGTATGGAATAGTTGCCGGTTCTGCAATTGCTGAGAATTTTGAGCTTGGTATAGGCAATTCAATAACCCTTAGGGGAAAAGAGTTTAAAGTGACCGGAATATTAGATGCAACAGGAACAGGCGACGATGGTGTTCTGTTTATAGAATTGGATACAGCGAGGGAAGTATATGAAACTGATGGACGAGTATCTTTCATTGGCGTTAAGGTAGAAGACATTAATAAGATTGATTACTATTCCAATGTAATAACCGATGCAGCTAATGTAGCAGTACTTTCAGACCGGCAATTGCTAAGTTCGGTTTTGAGTGTAGTAAATTCAGTGAGCACAACACTCAATATAATTGCCATAATAGCCGTGCTAGCAGCAAGCTTCGGGATTATCAATACTATGCTTACAGCTATATATGAAAGAAAAAAGGAGATTGGAATATTAAAGTCAATGGGCTGTTCGAACAATCAAATATTCTATGTTTTTGTTATGGAGTCAGCTTTATATGGAATGATTGGAGGAGTTTTAGGACTTGATATTGGAGCTATAACCTCCTTCTTTATAACTCCATTTATTGCACAGAACGAATTTACGGCTTTTGTACGTTCTACAGAAGTATCGGGTATGCTGAAGGTATCAGACATGCTGCTCATTTTGTTAGGTTCTATAATTATCTCTACAATATCGGGCATATATCCTTCTTTAAGAGCTGCCAAACTAACTCCGGTGGAGGCGATTAGCTATGAGTAAAATAATCGAAGTAAAAGGTGTTCACAAAACTTATAACAGAGGCAAGGTGCCTACATATGCTTTACGGGGAATAGATGTGGAGATAGAAGCAGGGAAATTTAACTGTATTATTGGACCTTCAGGTCATGGGAAAAGTACTTTGTTGCACTTGATAGGTGGTTTAGACAGACCTAACCAGGGAGATATAAAGGTATCCGGGGAAGAAATCAATAAACTTTCAGACAGAAATTTGGCAAAGTTCCGGGCAAAAAGGCTGGGATTTGTTTTTCAATTCTTTAACCTTTTAAATAATTTAACTGTAATTGAAAACGTGCAGACTCCAATGATGTTTGCCGGTATTTCCAAACAAGAGCAGTACAAAAGGGCGATGATGCTATTACAAGCAGTAGGACTTGAGGAAAAGGTGAACAGTCGTGCCAATGAATTGAGTGGAGGCCAAATGCAAAGAGTGGCAATTGCCAGAGCTTTAGCAAATGATCCTGACATACTTTTGATGGACGAGCCTACAGGCAATTTAGATTCAACCTCAGAGAAGGAGGTTATGGACGTAATCCATCAACTTCACAAGAGGGGAAAGACAATTGTAATGGTTACGCATAATTCGGACATATCTAGTTGTGCCGAAAGGATAATAAACATTAAGGATGGGATAGTTCAACCATAATTAGTATGCTTGTATTGTAAGTTAATAACGGATTTTTAGGGGTAGCTTCAAAACGAACACATTGAGTTGATTTTGTAGCTACTCATTTTTTAGCAATATCAAAAATTAAAGTCGCTTATATTATAGTTTTGGATTATTTGTCAATTTTATATATGCTTTAAGCAGACCTGAAAGAGCTGGTAACAAAACTACACAGCAATTTTATTTTGTTTTTTTGGTAAGTAGATGTATGATATAATATACTTAAAAACCAAAAAACTTAAAAACCATATTTGGATATTGCCTAATATAGATTGAGATGATATGTATGAAAAATAAAAATTTCAAATTCAATAATATTTCCAAGCTAATAGAACGAGATGCTGATATTAGTGCTCTTAGAGGTTTCTTAAAACAGTTAAATACCGAAAAATGTGGCATATTAAGAGTTGTTGCTACGCATGGTTCTGGAGCAACAAGCTTTCTAAATATAGCTTCTTCTATTGCTCTAGAGCATAATTATGAAGTTATTAGCATAAATGAATATAGTTTTGATAAATTAAAAGCTTATGAATTATTATCAGAAACAGATGAAATAAAAGCCTGCAATATTAATGCTTTTCAAAATTTACAAAGTTGCTCATCCAAAAGAATAAATAAAAGCACTGGACAAATTATTATAATTGATAGCATTGATCAAATGGATAAAGAAATTCTAAGTGTTCTGGCAAAACTATTATCTAAAGAAAACAGTTTTGTTCTAGCCCTGATTTATTCAACAAACTCCAATCTAACTACAAATATTGACTATGTTGATGTTCCGCTTTATAATACCATATTCTTAGAGCCATTGTCACCAAAAGGGCTGCATCAATTCATAGAGACAATACTTGTTTGGGACAAGCCTCCGAAGGCTATACTTGAATACCTATATAACAAGACCTTAGGATTGCCCAAATACATAAAGTCCGAAATTGAATTTCTGATTAAAAAAGAAATAATAATTTATGATAATCAAAACGGTTGGAGTACAGATGAAGAATATTTGTCAACTTTATTAAACAAGATCAGAAATAAAAATTGTGATTTCCCAAAAAACAATTTGCCTGCTGAGACAACAGAATTTATAGGACGTAAAGATGAGATTGAAAAAATATTAAGTTTGCTTGAAAAAGCCAGACTTGTAACACTTATTGGCCCTGGAGGAATAGGAAAAAGCAGATTATCACTTAAAGTTGCTTTATTATGTCTTTCCAAATATAAGGATGGGGTTTTTTTAGTTTCTTTATCGCAAATCACGAAAACAGAACTGCTGATATCAAGCATTGCAAAGATTTTAAATATACCTGAAATACAGGGGCAGAACACATTAGATGCTATTAAAAATACCTTAAAGAACAAAAAACTACTGATTGTTCTTGATAATTTTGAGCAACTCATAGATTCTGCTCCAATATTAACAGACCTACTGGCTATAGCAGCCGATTTATCGTTAATTGTAACAAGCCGTCAGCCATTAAAAGTATATGGAGAGCATTTATTTAATGTTCCACCGATGCAAATCCCAAACTTAGACAGTGATCTTACTGTTGAATTGTTGGAAAAACAGCCTGCTGTAAGTCTGTTTTTAACACGGGCCAGAGCTATCAAAAATGATTTTTGCATTTCACAAGAAAATGTTTCACAGATAGCGAAGCTATGTGCATGCCTTGAGGGAATACCATTAGCAATTGAGCTTGCGGCTGCAAACATTGCAAAAATTTCAGTAAACACAATGCTGAGTCAGGGACAAAAACGCTTAAATTGGCTGATAGATGGACCTAAAAGTTTACCCGATCGTCAGCGTGCCATGAAAAACACTATTGAATGGGGATATAACCAATTAAGTATTAACCAAAAGAGAATTTTTATAAGGCTTGGTGTTTTTAAAGGAAAATTTAACACAAAGGCAGTATCTGCTGTAATAAACAGAAAAAATGATATTGACAATTTATATGAAAATTTATTGTCCTTAGCAAATAAAAGCATTTTGATGATAGATTCTGAATCTAAGGAAAGAGATGAATGCTGTTTTAATATGCTTGAAATATTCAGGGAATATGCGTCTTTGTTACTTTCAAAAGACAATGATGAAAAATTCATAAAAGAATGCCATGCCGATTATTTTTTTTCTTATGCTATTGAAGCCAAAGGTGATTTTTATGATTTTAGCCGTCAAACGGCACTTAATATGCTGGATAAAGCATATTTGGATATAATTTGTGCTTTGGAGTATTACATTACGACAAATTGTCTTGAAAAAGAGTTGGAATTAGCCGTATCATTGGGATACTACTGGGAGGCAAGAGGCTATTGGGATAAAGGTCAAAGTATATTGGAATCTATAATTCAAAGGCAGGATAATTCTTTAAATGTTAAATATTATATAAAGGCATACCAATGGTTAGGCAGATTTGTTTTTTTAAACGGCAATTACGAAAAGGCGGTCAATATTTTCGAACAAGGTTTGCGATTGGCGATAGAAACAAAAGATCATATGGGAGAAGCTTCCATTAGGTATAATTTAGCATTGACAAATGACATATCGGGCAATTTACAATATGAAATGGAATTATTGAATCAAAGCTTGAGCATATACCGTGAAGCCGATTACAAGCGTGGCATTGCAGAAGTTCTTCAAGAGCTTAGTCAGGTTTATTATTTTGATTGCTCATATGATATGGCTGAAATGTGTTTGAATGAAAGTCTTGATATTAATAAAGAATATGGTGACCTGTATGGCATATTAAGGTCATATGGAAGAATGGGCCTGGTTCTTCGGGGTAAGGGTGAGTATGAGCAGGCAATGCAAATGTTTCAAAAATATCTTTTGGGCTCCGAAGAGATAGGGGATAGAGTTGAAATAGCCTTTGCATTAATAAATATTGGAGAATTAGCACGTTCTCAGGGTGATTACGCACTTGCACAGAGTAATTATTTGAAAAGTTTAAGCCTCGGATACGAACTGGGATATACATCTATAATAGCACGTATAAAAAAAGACTTAGGAGAAGTTTACCATTGTATAGGCGAGGTAAATAAGGCGTATGAATTATTCAATGAAAGCTTGTCGTTATTAAATGAAACAGGTCACAAAGGTGATGTGCCTTGGGTATATCGCAGTTTAGCCGAGTTGGAGTTAGAGCAGGGGAATTATTTAAAAGCGGAGGAATTATTACTAATTGGAATAAAATTTTATATCGAAATAAAGCAAAACACTCTTAGCTATGTTTTTCTAATATTTGAAGGGCTTGCTACCGTTTCCATGGTGCGTGGTGACTACAGCAGAGCCGCTTGTCTGTTTGCAGCAGCAGACAGGTTATTCGATAAGGTGGGC
The DNA here is from genome assembly GCA_023421115.1 of Bacillota bacterium. GTDB lineage: Bacteria > Bacillota > Clostridia > Acetivibrionales > Acetivibrionaceae > Acetivibrio. The sequence goes on from JAEZUI010000179.1 coordinate 55,992, forward strand.
AATTTGTTGTCAATAGATGATATAAATTCATTTGAAGACCGGCTCAATACCCTTCGCCTAAAGATGGATGCAGATACTTTTGAATTGTCATGGAATGAAGGAAGCAGTATGAGTCTTAAACATGCGATGGGATATGCTTTGGATGATAAGAAGTATGATAGAACAATGGCTAATAAAATGATTAATTATATACAAGAAAATTATGTAAAAGATATTTCGCTTAATGATATATCGGAACATTTCAATATGTCTACTTCATATCTTAGTACAATGTTTAAATACTATACTGGGCAGAATTTTAAAGAATATTTGAACCTTTACAGGGTTAAAGCAGCTAAAGAGCTTATGCAAAAAGAGAGTAATTTAAGAATCAATGAAATTGCAACAAGAGTAGGTTGCAGTGGAGCTGTGACTTTTATCCGTATGTTCAAAAAGTACGAAGGACTATCTCCCGGACAATATTACTCTGAATTAGGACATTTCAAAAAATAACATATACAATGTTTAGGTCACGAAGCCCATCATGGAAGCTTGTAAGCTTCCAAACATAGGAACATTATTTTGCTATGCAAAAAATGTAAATCGGATTTTTTGAAATGGCAATTGAACAGTTCAACCATAAAGACATATGCTTTTATTGTAAGTGAATAACGAATTTTTTCTAAAGTTTAGGGATAGCTTCAAAACGGACACAATGAGTTGGTTTTGTAGCTGCTCTTTTTTAGCAAATTCGTTCTCTCCATTTACATAAATACAAAATTCTGATAGAATTTAATTGAAAGTTTTTGTGTTGTCTTATTACAAAATAATACATAAACATATATAAATAGTTGTAAAGGGGAGTAAAAAATAGTGTTAAGTAGTAAAAGGTGTATTTCTTTAGTTATTTCATGTCTTTTTGTTGTCCAAATTTTAACTTCAACTTTGTTAAATTCAAGTCAGGTAGGAGCAGCTTCATCGAGTGAAGGATATGAAATTTTAAGCTCTGTCGAAAATTCACAAGAGGAAGAGAATAAGGAATCAACTCGTATAGGTGATGTTGATGGAAATGGAGAGGTAAACAGTATAGATTTTGCTCGCATGAGAATGGTTTTATTAGGAATTGTAGCTGCTTTTCCAGTTTCAAATGGTACATGGGCATCAGATGTCAGTGGTGATAGAATATTCAACAGTATAGATTTTGCTTTTATGAGACAATACATGCTTGGAATTATTAAAAAGTTTCCAGCAGAAAATAATGCAACGCCTACACCGACTATCAGTGCAACACCTACGCCGAGTATCAGTACAACACCTACACCGAGCAATAGTACTGCACCTACGCCAACAGATGCTGGACCATCAAAGCCGACGGGGTTGGAATATTCGTTGATAAACGGAACGAGTGTATTGGTTAGTTGGGAACCATCTACAGATGGCGTAAAGAATTATGCAGTTTTTAAAAACGACAATTATGAGGCGATAATCAACGAGGAACAATACACTTTTACAAATCTGATACCTGGGGAAACTTATGAGTTTAAGGTTTGTGCAATCGATGAGGAATATGAACAATCAGAATTTAGTGATATTTGTGTTGTAAAAACAAATGTAAGCACTATGGATGAAATGAAAATAGCACTTATCAATAATCTCGACAACAGGGGAATAAATTATACTTTGACTTATAAGGGAGAATTCGAAGAGTTTAAAACAAAAATTAGCCAAGCAATTTCAGAGGCAGTTAATGAGAGCCATCAGCCTTTTATGCTTTTGAATTGGGCTTGGGGTGCAAAAGGTTCTGTAGGAGATTTACAAATAACTTTTGATTTTGTTTATGATGATGAAAATAACTATACTGATGTGGCTCGTTCAATTGATGGCTTAAAAGAACTTCTGTTGTGTGGACTTCAAAATAGAACCGAAAATATAGGTATAATATATAAAGGAGCGATAACACAAAACGATGTTAGTTCGGTATGTGAAGAGTTATTGAATTGGGATACATATTTAAAGACCAGTATTGAAAGTTATACAAGTACCATTAGTACAAATAAGAGTTTTGAAATTAGTGCACTAACACTAAATTGTAGCTACAAAACCACAAAGGAACAGGAAGACTATGTTGATAAAACAGTTGAGTTTATTGTATCAAAGCTCACAAATACTGACATGTCTGACGACGAGAAGGAAAAGCTTATACATGATTATATAGTGACTAATGTTGATTATTGCGAAGAAGAAAAATATGGCAATGCTTATAATGCACTATATTACGGTAAAACCAAATGTGATGGTTATGCAATGCTGACATATAAAATGTTGAAGGCTGCAGGTATTGACAATATAATTGTAACAAATGAAGACCACGCATGGAACGTAGTTAAAATAAATGAAAATTGGTATCATTTAGATACAACTTGGGATGATGCCAAGAAAAAGGATTATGGTTTTTATAAATATTACAATTTGACAGACGATGAAATAATAAAAACTAGAAATTATGATAATGTATACGGAAAAGAGTGTACCTCAAACTATATTGATGACTTGACTGAGAGAAATGATTATAGTGATGGAAAATATGGTGAGATACTAAAAGAAATAAAAAAGAACGATGATTATTACTTTATCAATAGTTTTAATAGTAATGCATCTTTAGATTTGCTATATAATGAAGTGGTTTTAAAAGAAGGAGAGAGCATATCTTTAGTAGATGACAAAATTTCTCCCGAATTGTATGAAAGCTCATATCAATGGTCTACAAGTGACCCTGATGTAGCGACTGTATCAAATGGAATAATAACAGCCAAAAAAGCAGGAACAATAGTGATCTCTGCACAGCCTATGTATGATATGTTGTCTACAGTAAGTCTTTTTTGTAGAGTTCATGTAATGCCTGTTGATTCGGAAGACGGGAAAACACCGCAGATATTATCACAGGAAAATATTAGCGATCTTACAGATTCAGATGCACAGTTACAGCTAACAATCAATAGTGAAGACGATATAAATGGTACAACAAGAGTAACAAAAGCAGAAGATTCGTTAGAAGGCAAAGTGTGGTCAGTTGTTGAACCGGTAGATATAAGTTGCGCATCGGAGTTTGATTGGGCAGAAATAGGATTTAAGTTAACACAAGAGCAACTTGAGGTCTATGATATAAATGATTTGGTAATATATTGGTATGATGAAAAAACAGGCACCATAGTTTTCCAGGCAACGATGGTAGATGAGGAGAGTGGAGTGATTTCTGCCACAGTAAATCATTTTAGTACTTATGGTGTAACCACTAAAAAATTGTCGAATTTAACAACTACTATTGCTTTTGTAATAGACAGTAAGTATTCCGATCAAATAAGTTTAGATAAATATAAAGAAAACATTCTCAGTACAATTAATGGATTAAGAAATGAATCAAATGTAAGAGTAATATTTATAGATGCAAAAACAAATGAGAATATATGCCAGTTTCTCGTTCCTTCAGAGGGTGCTTATCTTAATTTTTCAGTAAATACTTCAAATCGTATTAATAGTGCTTTTGATAAGATAACCCCCGGAGAAGAAAGACCTAATGATGATGAGATTATGGCTACTGTTAACAGTGGAATGACGAATGGAAATGGAGAGGTAAACAATGTTAATGTAAGTGGTTGTAAAGACAATAAGTATATATTGTTCTATACCAGATGGGATGCACGTTTTGTTGATAATAATGATGTTGTTATCAAGATGGGAGATACAATTGGTGCAGTAATAGGAAAAACAGTGCAGTATTATGCAGGTGGGCCAATATCCTATGGAGAACCCGATGTGAATCCGTTAGTAGAGTTTTTATTGGAAGGAAACTATACGCAGTTAGGATCAGATACAGAAAAGATACCATGGAAGCTAATTCAAGATGGAAGCAATATTAAAGATGATGTTATTGTTTTGCAAAAAATGCTGGTATCCCTTGGCTTATTGGAAATGCCAATAGATTCGAGTACAGGAACGTATGTGTCCTTTGGTACATATGGAAGCTTGACAAAGACGGCTGTTGAAAAGTTTCAGAAAAAGAATGGACTATTCCAAGACGGTATAGTAGGAAAAAATACATGGAATGAGTTGATGCTTCCTTGGGATGAGGAAAATGCACAGCCAGACAGAAATAGTTGGAGTTATATATATGTTTTATTAAACAATGATTTTTATGTAGAGAGTCCTCAGGTTACTTTGTTGACACCTGATGTCGATAAGAAATCAGGTGTGGGTGAAACGATAAAAATAACAGCAAAAGGGAGTAATTGTCATCACTTAGCTGTGTTTGTAAATGGGGAATGGAAGAGGACTGTAATTGGAGTTAACACCAATGGTGTCCAAAATCTAGAATATGACTTCGTGATACCTAAAGCAGGAATATATTCAATTCAAGTGAAGGGACGAAATATGCCTGGTAATGGCGGAAAGCTTGTAGGCTCAAAAACAATAGAGATTGAAGGAGTTATGACTTTAGCTCAATATTACCCGCTTGACTTTAATGGAAGTAACAGCGTTACTCTAGGTAGTGAAGATAAGTTGAAGCCAAAAAGTGAATTTACAATATCAATGTGGGTAAAGCCTTCAAGCACACAAAACTCTGATGCAACTATAATAAGCTCTGAGGGAGAAAAATCAGGATATGCAATAAGACAGGACGGAAACAATACAAATAAGTATGTGATTTCTTATTGGAATGAATCGGGCAGGGAAGTAAGAACAGTAAATGTAGCTTTACAACCTAATTGCTGGCAACACATTGCAGTTAAAAAACCCATTGATGATGGTCGTTCACCTCTGTTATTTTATGTTAATGGAGAATGTATTGAGACGGAGCCACAATATGGTGATATAAGTTATGATGCTAATTCTAAAGTTTATTTAGGTACTTGTGCAAATAGTCCAGGGAGTAGGAATTTTAAAGGCTCCCTAGATGATGTGGCTATTTGGAATAGAGGATTAAGCATTGAAGAAATACGGGAGATTAGAAATAACGGTCCTGAATCCAACACAAATAAACTTGTTACATTAATAAAAAACAACTCAGTTGGTCAGTTGATAGATACAAAAAACTGTAGTCTTGATTTTGATGGCAACTATAGAGTAAATTTAGGTGCTAGCAACAGGGCGGTTTCTGGTAATGCAATGACAATAGCGATGTGGGTAAGACCATTAAGTCATAAAACTTCAAATGCCAATATAATAAGCTGTGAAGGCAATGAAATAGGCTATGCAATTGAACAGAACGGAAATGCTTCAGATAGATATGTCTTTAAGTATTGGAATGGGAGTGAATGGAAAAAGACAGACTCTATAGAGCTTAATGCTGGTGCTTGGCAGCATATTGCTGTAACTAGGTCAGAAGATGGAGATATAAAATTTATACTAAATGGTGGGCAAGAAATAAAATATTCTTATGGGTCAGTTTTATGGGATAACACTAACTTGTATTTAGGAACGGGTGCAAACAACTTAGGAAATGAGAATTTCAAAGGAAGTATGCATCAGGTTGGGATATGGAACAGAGAATTTACACTTGAAGAGATCAAAAAGGTTATGGAAAATGGGCCTGAAACTAAAATGTATGGTCTTCAACAAGTATGTAAAAGTAACGCTTCAATTTTCATAAAAAATGAGGTTGAAATAATAGAGTTTATAGCAAACGACATGAGTTTTGAACACTTGTCTGGACTAAATGTTATTGATGGCAATACTCTAAGTATTACGGGCGGTTATTTGAGGGATGCTGATGGAAATGACTTTAAATATACTTTTTCTTTCCCAATAAAAGCACGACTGGTTGATGGATTATATTATGCTACAGACGAAGATTTAACGAATACAATATTCAAGTATATGAAGGAAAAGTCAAACAGCGGAATATATTACAAAGAGTATGAATTGGGTGGAAAAGAATATATTTATTCGACAGCATGTAATCCACAGTATTTTGCCATGATTAGTGAAAACGGGGATAGCATAACAAAAGAA
>JAEZUI010000216.1 GCA_023421115.1 Bacillota bacterium
TTCTTCGCCTTTTATATAGCCCATACTCTCACCTTCTCAATCAGTATACAACTATATTTTAACATATTTGTAATTTCATATAATTTTTAAATGCACTTTTCACACAGTCTGACAGGTCCCTTGTCCCATTCCTACATAAATTTAATATTTATGTTTAAAAGTTAATAAGAAATTTAACGGGGTTGCGTAATAATTCGTTCCCGTGTGGTTTACAATATCGTTTCTATCCAACAGATTGTCTACAGTTAAAGAAGCTTCATTGTTTTCATCCATTTTGTAAGTGGTGCTCAAGCTAGTCAGTAAATATGGTTTTATTGCCCAGGAGTGTTGATTAGAGGGTGTGCCGACACGTTCTGTCAAATATGTCCCGCTTAAGCTTGTGCTCCATTTATCTTTTTGATAAGTTACTCCTCCGGTCAACTGCAAGCGTCCATATTTTCTGTCCCAATAATTTTTGGTACTATTATTACCTTCAGCTTTTACTTTAGGATCTCCATAATTAATTCCCCAATTATACGACCAGCCATTTTCCCCGCTTATATCACAAGTTAACTCAACACCAGTGTTTTTAAAATCTTCGTTTTTATATTTTGTTATTCCTGTGTCCTTATTCCATGTTGCACTAATATTATCTTTAATATCAATATGATATACTGCAGCCTTCCAACTATGGCCGCCGTCTACTTTTTTCCAGCCAAGTTCATAATTGACACCGGTTTGTGGTTTTAATTCCGGTGCCGGCAACAGATCATATGTACTGCCGTACATTTGGCTAAAGGTAGGTAAAATAAACGACTGACTGACACTGGCATAAATATTATCCTTTTCGCCCAGTTTATGAATAAATTGTCCGGAGGCGCTAAAATTGCTGTAATCTGCATCCTTCGCAGCACCGGCAGTCCAGGTTTCACGGGCACTTAAAATAAAAGTATTTACATCATTAAGCTTTTGTTCCCATTGCCCATAAACACCAAAAACCTTTCTTTCCTGCTCCATCCTAGCCTTAGTAGTGTATTTAACCTGGTTAAAATATTCATTCTTATAATTAAATCCGAAAATAGCATTGGCCCTGTCATTGATCTGCCAATGCTTCTGGGCGTCAATCCCGTAAGTCCTGTCCTTTTGATCGGTTTTATCACGGACATAATTTAGAGTTCCGTCACTCTTGTAATATTCAAACCCTCTTGTAGTAGGCTTATTGTGATTATAATACAGACTGGCTTTTACATTTTCATCACTGTATCTAAGCTGCGCTATATTATACTTGTTTTTATAGGTTTTATCATTCTGCAAATCGCCTGCCTGCGCATCCTTTAATTTTCTCCAGTTATCGCCAAACCAGGTCTGATATCCATTTTCATTGTCCATATAATTATACGAAAGCGATAACTTATCATTAAAATTATATTCTACTGATACACTGTCTTTATCAGAACCCTTAAAGGTAGTCGTTCTGTCCCCGGCAGTACCCTCAGTGGTTGAAATTTTATCCAGTTTGCCCCATCTTGTCTTACTGTAGCTCAGATTCAATTTCCCCATATTAAAGGTTGCATTGTGATTTCGCTGTCCATAATTGCCAAAACCTGTCGATACCGTATTCTCAAATTGCTTTTTCATAATAATATTGATAACGCCGCCCATGGCTTCACTGCCATACAAAACCGCGCCGCCGCTTTTCACGATTTCCACCCGTTCAACATTTTCCACCGGAATCGAATCCAAATAGTAGTTGCCGGACATATTAATCGGGACTCCATTTACTAATACCAACGTACCATTACTTACGCCACGGATAATAATTGGATTGGACATAGTAGAATAGGGATTTCCATTAGGTCCAAAAGTAGTATAGGCAATACCGGAGATTTTTTGCAAAGCCATTTGTATATTCTCAGCACCGGTATTTTTCAAATCTTGATTCGTCAAAATGGTAGTAGATGCGGGAACCTCAACATCAGGTTTTTCAGAACGGGTAGCCGTTACAATTATCGAGTCAAGGGTAAAATCCTCCACTGCACCGGCAGCCAACACCGCCGTCCCTCCCCCACAGCATAAGCCGGTAATGATGGCCGTGATCAACATGCGCTTTTTCAGAACGGTTTTCTTTTTCATCCTCATTCTTCCTTTCATGATAAAATAAAAAACTCCCGGCCATGACAGCCGGGAGGATTCTACAGCAACAGCCAAATAAAAACTCCTGGTCTATGACCAGAAGCAAATTCAGCAAAGCAACATAACTCACCTGGAATATATTCCAAATAAGCCAGTGCAACTGTAATCTCCTCCCCATCACTCGTGGGTAAAACGGCGATCTTCAGACAGGCAGTTCTCCTGGCTCTGGATCATAGCTCGCCCAAACCTTCCCAGGACTCTCATCCCAGTGGCATATCTTCGGGTTTTGCTCCCCATTACAGTGGCGGGACCGCACCGGTATTACACCGGACTTCCCTATTAAGCCCTTTAAAGGGCACCTGTCTAGCAATATTCAATTCACATCAGAGAAGAACTCTTGACTCAATATACAGCTTCATTTCATCATTTTTAGCAAATATTATCAAAAATCATCATTTTTAGAAGATATTTGTCAAAATTTGCCTTACTCTGGATTATAAGGATAAACTATATACCGGTCATATAGTCAAGTCTTTTTCCCCAGTCCTGACCACTTTTGCCATCCCGGAATAATAGGAAAGCTTCTATACAAATAAAAACTAGCCATTCTTGACACAGACCCAATTCATCATTAATAATGATGATAAAAGAAGTTTCGAGGTTTAACCACTTTTTTATGCACCTGGATTCCTATATGTAATAAGCGTAGGAGAATACGACATATGACAATTAACAAAGAAAACTATATCACCGCCGGTGAATTGGCCTCTCTCTATGCTATTCCCAAGCAAACCTTGCTTTATTACGACAAACACGGACTATTAGTTCCCGCCTATGTCAGCGAAAATGGCTATCGCTATTACTCAGTTTCTCAATATCTCTTGTTGGAAATTATTCTAAATATGCGGAAATTAAATATTTCCATCCAGGGCATAAAGAATTATCTGCAAAATCGCAATGTTGATAATTTCGAACAAATATTACTGGCGAAAGAAAAAGAATGCAACAAAATTATAGAAGATACGCTAAACATCAAAAAGAGCTTACATTTATCTCTACAAACAATAGAAAAAATACGCAAAACCCGGTTCAATCAAATTCAAGTAAACTTTCAAAAAGAAAAAATTCTATTTGTCAGTGAAACTTTAACTGAGACCATGTCTCTGCGGGAACGGTTCAGGCTTCTGTCCAAACATAATCAAACCGCCTTCTCCAAAAAACACTTCAAGGAATTTACTACCGGCTGGATCATAGATAAAGATGATTTTTTTGCAGAAAAATTTAATAAAACAATACAATATTTTACGCCGGTTTCTCATTCCCTTCCTAAGAAACACTGCTTTGTCCGTCCGGAGGGATTATATCTCACCATACGCTTCCAAGGAACTTATTACCAACAAGTATCTTCCGTATATAAGGAAATCCTCGACTTTGTGCAGCGCAATGCCTTGCAGATTGTCAGTAATGTATATGTTTTCCCGCTGAAAAACCACTGGCTTACTACTGATACAAAAACATATATCAATCAAATCTCTTTTCAAGTGGAGTACACCACCTGCTAAAACAAAGGCGGAATTGGGCTCAGTTTCTTTAACTAAGCTCAATTCCGCCTTTTTTATCCTTCAGGGTAATACGCAGGCATTCCGTGCTCCCTGAGCCGGATCATCATTACCTAAACCTTCCCAGACTCATAGCTCTCAATGGCCTGGCGTAAGCTTGCCGCCGGTCTCAATCAACTTTATGATGGCATTTTCCTGTCGTATTGCCTGAGAGAATATTCCGGTATACTTCATGAGCTTCTTCAGGAGTTTTGCCGTTTTCTAACGCCTTCCGGGCATGAATCACTGCGGTACGGTATTTTTTGTGTGCCTCATCTTGAGAAACGTTTTCGATGTTTTTAGAGTCGAAATTCATTACTTTGCGAAAAATCTCATGAATTTCTTCCGAAGTTTTCCCGTCTTCTCTCGCGAATTGAACATGCTTCAGTGCACTTTCATAACGATGCTTGGCATGCGGTTCATTAGGAATTTGATACTCAGGATGCTTTCTTTCCGTATTCATTATTTTCACCCCTTAAAATATAGCTTTTCTGTCTACTTTACTCTATATAGCGGTCATATAGTCAAGCTATTCTTTAAAAGTCGTTGTTTCACAACAAATACATAAACACAGTCTCCATATCTCACATGATATAGTTGAAGTGGGACAAGGAACCTGTCAGACTGTGTGAAAAGTGCATTTAAAAATTATATGAAATTACAAATATGTTAAAATATAGTTGTATACTGATTGAGAAGGTGAGAGTATGGGCTATATAA